>CBRGOK010000460.1:0-3790 GCA_967798035.1 uncultured bacterium | reverse complement strand
GGCGGGAGCGAGGAGCGCCCCGGCGAATCGGTGCATCAGGCGCTCCTCCTCCCGGGGCCCGACCCCGTGCGGGCGGAGGAGGAGGTGGCCGATCTCGTGGGCCGTCGTGAACCGCAGGCGGTCGGCCGGGGGGTGAAGGCCCACGACGACGACGGGGGTCGCGCCGGCTCGCCCGGAGAGCCCGTCGAACCCGTCCTCCCACCCGACGACGATCCACCCCCGGTGCTCGAGGGTCGCCAGGAGGTTCTCGATCGGGTCGTGCCCGAGCCCCCAGGCCTCACGCAGGCGCCCGGCGGCGCGCTCGACGTCCTCGGGGGTTCGCACCGTCGTCGCCCGCGGGACGGCGGCCTCCTCGGAGGGACGGAGCGCATCCCGCAGGCGGATCCAGGCCTCCACCCTCTCCTCCGCGAAGGCCCGCACCCGTTCGAGGAGGCGGGCGCCGGGGCTCGCGTGCTGCCGGTACGCGAGCCACTCGACCTTCGCCGGGGTCGCGGCGAGGAAGTAGGAGGGGGGGACCTCGCAGACGCGCCCGAATCGGAGGAGGAAGTCGGCGTCGGGGACGCTCTTGCCGAGCTCGTATTTCGAGAGTCCCGCCTTCGTGATCGGACGGTCGAGGCGCTCGAGGACCTGCTCGAGAGTGAGGCCGGTCGCGAGGCGCGCCCGACGCATGCGCTGGCCGAGGGAGGAGGTCATGGAGTGGACGCCGCAGGGGAGCTGTAACGCATTCGCGGGCGTTTACAAGTGGTGAATGGTGATGCGATCCGGTCAACTGGCCGATGGGGGACCCGCTGGGAGATCCCTCCTCGGTGTGGCTCCCCCAGGGGAAGGGAGCCGGGTCGTTCAGGCCCGGGGGTCTCGCGAGCCGGTCCTCGTCGTCTCCCGCCGCCCGACCTGCGCTCGCCTCCGTCTCGCGTGCCCCGCGCGACCGGCGCCAGCAAGATCCCGATCGTCGCGGCCGCGAGGGGCCTACGCATCTCGTCGAGGCGACGTGGCACGGTAGCCCGGGGGACCGGGCTCCCACGCTCGGGCCGGACGAGGGGCTGGGGGGTGGTCGCCCCGATCTCCGGGATCGGCGGGCGGGTGAATCGGTCGGGGCTCCCGGTCCCCTCTAGAACGATCGGGACGTCGCGCTCGAGGATCTCGATGCGCTCGCCGCGCCGGACGGCGTCCCGGGACCGGCTCCGCCGAGTCCGGAGGCGCGTTACGGCCCGTTCCCCCCGGTTCCCGTCCCTCCCGAGGCGGACCCGCGGGAGGTCGAGGCTCCACCGCGCGGGCGCGGTCGTCGACCGTGGACGCGAGGAGGCCCTCGCCCGATCATCGCGCGCGCGAGGTCGACGGAGCCGGCGAGGATGGAAGCGATCCAGATCGAGCGGCGGCGCGAGAGGGCCCGCGAGGGGAAGTTCCGCATCCGGAACCTCGGCGAGGAGCCGGTCCACTCGCGCTTCGAGGTCCTCTCCCCCTCGGGAGCCCGCTACGAGGTCGAGATCCGGGATCCCGCCGCCCGCGAGAACGGATGCACCTGCCCCGACTTCGAGGCGAACCTCCTCGGGACCTGCAAGCATGTCGAGGCCGTGCTCTACCGGCTGCGCCGCACGCTGCGAGGCGAGGAGCGGCGGGCGCTGCGCGGGCCCTCCCCGCGCGCCCAGGTCTTCCTCTCCTACGGCGAGGAGGTCGGCATCCGCTGCCTCCGGCCCGCGCGCGCGACGGAGGAGGTCGCGCGCCTCCTCGACCGCTCCTTCGACGAGGGGGGGAGGCTGCGGGGGGACCCTGTCGAGGCGTTCCGCCGCCTCGAGGCGACGCTCGCCGAACGGGGGCTCCCGGTCGCGGTCTCCGAGGAGGCGCGGCGCTGGGTCGAGGGGATCGAGGAGCGCCGGCGCGCCCGCCGGGAGGGGGAGGCGCTCGAGGCGGCGATCGCCGCGGGGCGGGAGCGCTTCGACCTGCTCCGCGCCGGCCTCTACCCCTAACAGGTGCGCGGGGCCCTCCACCACGCCCTCGGCTCGCGCGCGGTCCTCGGCGACGAGATGGGCCTCGGGAAGACCGTCCAGGCGATCGCGGCCTGCGAGTGGCTGCGCCGCACGCGGGGGATCTCGCGCGTCCTCGTCGTCTGTCCCGCCTCCCTCAAGCACCAGTGGGCGCGCGAGGTGGCGCGCTTCACGGACCTTTCCGTCACCGTCGTCGAGGGGTCGCGGCCCGCCCGCGCGGAGATGTGGCGGGCTCCGACCTTCTTCACGGTGGCGAACTACGAGCTCGTGCGGCACGACGCCCGCCTCCTCGCCGAGGAGCCGGTCCGCCTCGACGTCGTCGTCCTCGACGAGGCGCAGCGGATCAAGAACTGGAAGGCGAAGACCTCGGAGGCGGTGAAGCGGCTCCGGAGGAAGAGCCCCCGCGCCTTCGTCCTCACGGGCACGCCGCTCGAGAACAACCTGGACGAGCTCTACTCCGTCCTCCAGTTCGTCGACCCGAGGATCCTCGGCCCCCTCTGGAAGTTCAACGAGCGCTACCACTCCTTCGACGCCGACGGGAAGGTGCTCGGTCACCGGAACCTCGACGAGCTGCGCCGCCGCGTCGCGCCGGTCTTCCTGCGCCGGCGCAAGGAGGAGGTCGCCCTCGACCTCCCCGAGAAGGTCGAGAACACCTTCTTCGTCGAGATGTCCCCCGAGCAGCGGGAAGTGCACGACGAGCAGGAGGAGGCGGCGGCGCGGCTCCTCGCGATCCTCAAGCGCCGCCCGCTCTCTCCCCGCGAGAGGGACAAACTCATGCGCCACCTCGCGATGATGCGGATGGCCTGCGACAGCGTTTTCATCCTCGACCCGGAAATGCGCGCCGCCCCGAAGCTCGACGAGCTCGAGCCGATCCTCGAGGAGATCGTTGTCCAGGGGGGGCGCAAGGCGATCGTCTTCAGCGAGTGGGAGCGGATGACCTCCCTCGCCGCGCGGCGCCTCGAGCGGCGGCGGATCGGCTTCGTGCGCTTCCACGGCGGCGTCCCCTCGGCGCGCCGGGGCGATCTCGTCGAGCGCTTCTCGAAGGACCCCTCCTGCCGCGTCTTCCTCTCGACGGACGCGGGGGGGCTCGGGTTGAACCTCCAGGCCGCCTCCGTCGTCGTCCACCTCGACCTCCCCTGGAATCCCGCGCGCTACGACCAGCGCGTGGGCCGGGCCTTGCGGATCGGGCAGAGGGAGACCGTGCAGGTCGTCCGCCTCGTCTCGCAGGGGACGATCGAGGAGCGGATGCTCGACACGATCGCCCGCAAGCGCACGCTCTTCGACGCGGTCGTCGGAGGCGAAGGGGCGCCCTCCGAGATCGCGTTCCCCTCGAAGCGCACGGCGCAGATCGCGCTCCTCTCGGGCCTCGTCGGCCGCGCGGAGGAAGAACGGAAGGGATTGCAGGAAGCTGCGCCCGCCCGGGAGGAGGCGCCCGCGCCGGCCCCTGCGGAGGCCGAGGCTCCCCGCGTCGTCGTGCCCGCCGCCCGGGCGGCCGACCCCTTCGAGTCCCTCCGCGACCGGATCGCCTCCGCGCTCGAGGGGAGACTCGAGACGATCGAGCGGAGCGCGGAAGGGACCCTCCTCGTCGTCGTCCGGGGAGACGCCGGGGCGGCGCGGGAGGCCGTCTCGGCCGCGGTCGGTTCCGCGGCGCCCTTCGCCCTCCTCGATTCGGCCTCCTACGAAGTCCTCCGTCCCGCGCTCGCCGCCCGTCCCGGCGCGACGCGAAAGCCCCGCGACGAGACCGCTTCCCGGCGCGCGCGCCTGCTCGCTCGGGCCGACGAGAAGCTCGAGGCGGCGCGCTGCCTCCT
>CBRGOK010000459.1:0-3799 GCA_967798035.1 uncultured bacterium | reverse complement strand
CGGCTACGATGGGAGGGCGCCAGTCGGGGCGCCTCCAGGGGAGGGTTCATCCCGGGCGAGGCCGATCCGAGGGGCGCAGGAGAGAGCCATGCGAGCGAGTTCGAAGCGGGTCGGGGCCTCCATCACCGTGACGAGCGGCGCGATCGCCGCGATCGTGCTTCTCGGCGGCGCGTTCCCCGCGCAGGCGGGGAACAAGAAGGCGAAGGCGCAGACGCCCGTCCTCCCGCCGCTCACCGCGGTGGAGGAGGAGCAGGTCCGGACCGACCTGACCACGACCGCGACGATGCTCCTCGAGACGGCGACGGTCCGCGGCGACGCCCAGGCCCAGGCGCTCGCCGCGCGAGCGCTCGCGCTCGTCGGATCCCTCCCGGCCGACGACCTCCGCGTCTTCCGGTCGGGCCTGACCGAGCTCGCCCTCCTCCGGGAGAAGTGCGTCGTCCTCCGGAACAACGTGCTCGCGTCCTCCAGCGGCCCGGGAGGAGCGGGGCTCACCCAGTCCTCCGGGTTCCCGGGCGCCCCGTACTCCTCGACCTGCGGCAGCGTCCGCAACGACACCGGGACCGTCTTCGCCGCCCAGATCGGCCTCCAGGCGGCCGAGCTCATCTGGTCGGCCGCGAGCCGCGCCTGCGACCAGGTGGCGGTCGTGGCCGGAGTGGGAGGGAACACCTCGCTCGTGTGCATCGTGGCCGACGCCGTGCTCTTCGCGGCGAAGGCCGTGCTCGACGACTTCAAGTTCTGCGACGAGGACATCGACTCGGCCGAGATCAAGGGGAGCTACGACCGCGCGGAGCACATCCACGGGGACGTCGAGACCGTCGACGGGAAGGTCGACGCCCTCGGCACGCAGGTCGGCAACATCGAGGCGGCCCTCCTCGTGCTCCAGGCCTCGGTCGAGGGGCTCCGGACCGCCAACTGCGACATCATCCGCCTCCTCCACACTCCGCAGGGGCAGCGGCAGTCGTCGCTGCCGGTGTGCGCGGGGAGCCCGCAGTTCCCCTACGACTGGCCGGAGAACGACTAGCCGCCGCCAAGCGCCCTCCCGGCGAGGGTCGGCGGTGCGCCCGGCAGGGATCGAACCTGCGACCCACGGCTTAAAAGGCCGCCGCTCTACCGGCTGAGCTACGGGCGCGTCCCGGCGCGCGATCGTACAGGCGTCAGGAGGGGCCGGCCACGGACGCCGGCTCCTCCTCGATTTCCCCTGCTTCGTCGCCGAGCGCGGGGAGGACGTCGGATCTCTCCGTTGCGCGGGTCCGAAGCGGGGTCGATGATCGGCCCGCGGCCAGGTTCGCAAGGAGCCGACCATGAGGATGCGCCCTCTCCACCGCGCGGCGACTTCTGCGGTGCTCGTCTTCGCATCGCTCGCCCCGGCCCAGACCGGCGTGTGGACGGACCTCCAGCCCGCCGCTTCGCCGCCGTTCCGGGCGGCGGAAGGACTCGCCTTCGAGCCCGTGAGCGGGCTCGTGCTGTGCTACGGAGGCACGGCGAACTCCCCGCTCGCCGGCCCCTACGACGAAACCTGGGCCTTCGACGGCTGCACCTGGACGCAGCTCTTCCCCCCCTCGAACCCGGGCATCCGGATCAACCTCTACCTGGCGCAGTCCCCGAACGCAGGGCGCGTCGTCTTCTTCGGAGGCACGCTCTTCCCGAACGGCCTCGACGGCGGGACCTGGGAGTTCGACCCGCAGACGGTGACGTGGACGGACATGACGCCCTTCGGTCCCTCCCCCTCGCCCCGCCAGCTCGCGACCCTGGCGTACGACTCCTTCCGCGCGCGCACGGTCCTCTTCGGCGGGACGTACATCAACGGCGCATTCTTCAACGGCGAAACGTTGGAATGGGACGTGTAGAGGTGGACGGACGTCACGCCGATCGGAGGGCCGAGCCCCTCGCCACGGGCGTGGCATTCCATGACCTACGACATCGCACGCCAGCGGACGGTGCTCTTCGGGGGATACAACGGCTCCCAGTTCGGCGACACGTGGGAGTGGGACGGCACTTCCTGGACGCAGGTCTTCACGCCGAACTCCCCCAGCCCGCGATCCTCGGGCGACATCGCCTACGACTCCTCGACGCTGCGCGTCGTCCTCTTCGCTGGCTCGCCGGGCTGGCCGATCGGGATGAACGACACGTGGGAGTACGACGGGACGAACTGGTCCCAGGTCGCCGTCGTCGGGCCCTCCCCGCCCCCCCAATTCCTCCACCGGATGGTCGGGGATCCAGTCCGGGGCGGAGTCCTGGTCTATGGCGCGTTCGGAAACAACTGGTCCAACCTGAACGAGACCCGGCGCTACCAGCGCGCCTCGTTGACCGGGTTCCCGCTCAATCCTGCGCCCGGCGCGACGGTCAGCCTCGGGATCTCCCTGCCCGGGGACGCGGGGTTCCCGTACGCCGTGGCGATCTCGCTGAGCGGGTCCTGCCCGGGCTTCCCCCTCCCCGACGGTCGCATCGTCCCCCTGAACCCCGACCCCTTCACGAGCCTCTCGATCTCGGGCGTCTTCCCCACGATCTTCCAGGGATTCGCCGGGACGCTGAACGGTGCGGGAATCGCGTCGGCGGCGCTCGCGATCCCCCCGATCCCGGGGATCGGAGGAACGGTCATCACGGTGATCGCGATCTCCGCGAACGGATTCCTCGTCCGTAGCATCACGAACGCGGTCACCGTGGTCGTGCAGTAGGGCGCGGCTACGCAGCACCGAGCAACGACCCACGTGGGTCGTTTTTCGAGGCGGGGGGTCTCGGAGACCCGCCGCCCACACCTCACTTGGCGTCGGGATCCGCGGGAACGGAGGCGACGAGGGTCAGGGGGCTTCTCCGTTGCGGGCGCACGGGGCCGGGGGCATGATCCCCCCGCGGCCACGTTGGCAAGGAGTCGACCATGAGGGTGCGTTCTCTCCTCCGCGCGGCGACTTCTGCGGTGCTCGTCTTCGCATCGCTCGCCTCGGCCCAGTCCGGCGTCTGGACGAACGTCCAGCCTTCCGCCTCGCCGCCGTACCGCGCGACGGAAGGGCTGGCCTTCGAGCCGGTCAGCGGGCTCGTCCTCGTCTACGGGGGCGTTCCGAACTCCTCGTCTGTCCCCCAGTTCGACGACACGTGGGCCTTCGATGGTTGTACCTGGGCGCAGCTTTTCCCCGCCGTGAATCCGGGCACGCGGTTCAACGCCTACCTCGCGCCGTCTCCCACCTCCGGACGCGTCGTCCTCTTCGGAGGCGGGATCGCCCCGTACGTCGTCGACGGCACGACCTGGGAGTTCGACCCGCAGACGCTCGCCTGGACGAACATGACACCGGCCGGCCCCAGCCCCTCTCCTCGCCAGCTCGCGAATCTTGTGTACGACTCCGTCCGGGCGCGCACGGTCGTCTTCGGCGGAACGGACGGCTTCGGCGGCTCCTTCTACGGTGACACGTGGGAGTGGGACGGATCCTCGTGGGCGAACGTGACGCCCGCCGGGGGCCCGAGTCCCACGGCGCGGGCGTGGCATTCGATGGCGTACGACAGCGCTCGACAGCGGACCGTCCTCTTCGGGGGCTACAGCGGCTTCCAGCTCGGCGACACGTGGGAATGGGATGGCACCCAGTGGATCCAGATCTTCCCGTCCGTTTCCCCGGCCCCTCGGAGTTCGGGCGCGATCGCCTACGACTCCTGGACGGAACGGGTCGTCCTGTTCGCCGGCTCCTTCGGCTGGCCCATCGGCTTGAACGACACCTGGGAGTACGACGGGACGAACTGGACCCCGGTCGGCACGGTGGGCCCCGTCCCGCCCCCCCAGTACCTCCACCGGATGGTCGGGGATCCCGTGCGC
>CBRGOK010000458.1:0-3807 GCA_967798035.1 uncultured bacterium | reverse complement strand
GTCCCGCGCCCCTCGATCAGCCGCCCCTTCGGGCTCCTCGGCTCCATCACGCACGCCGTGATCGTCGCCCCGCTGTGCGGAAGGGTCGCGATCTTCCGCGGCGCGCCGGTGCCGCCCCCCGTCGGCCGGCCGACGACACGGACGCTCGCATGCAGGTCGCGCAGGCAGGCGAGGAAGTTGTCCGTCACGCTGAAGCACCGCTCGTCGATCAGGACGACGAGCCGGCCCAGGTGCGTGGGAGGGCCCCGTCGACTGACGGTGATGGGGGCCTCGGGCGTCCACCCCTCGGTCCCCAGCGACTTCCAGACCTCGAAGCCCGGGAGCGCGAGGACCTCGGGGGAGAGCCTCGTCCGGAGCCGGAAGTAGACGAACTTCCCCTCGAGGAACTGCTCGGCGAGGAACTGGCCGAGGAGGTCGGTCCCGCCGCCGTTGCCGCGGAGGTCGAGGACGACCGCCTCGCGCGCTCCCATCTCGGCGAAGGCCTGGCGGACCTCCTCCCTCCACGCCTCGACGGTGCGGTCCCTCGCCTCGGGCGTCTCCGAGCCGAAACGCTTCCACGCCTCCGGCGAAGGGGTGAATGCCGCGACGCGAAGGAGCGCCGTCTTCTCGTCGAGCGCCCGCCACGAGATGGGGGCCCCCTGCTTGGATTCCGGCGCCGCGCCCGTCGGAACGAGGACGGTCTTCTCGGATCCGTCGCTCCGGCGCACGGTGACGGAGACCTCCCGCTTCTCGAACAGGAGGTTCCGGATCGTCCAGGCCCTTCGCGCCCCGTCCGTCGAGGCGTAGACCCGCCGCGCGCGCTCCTCGAGAAGCGTCTCGATCGGGGTCCCATCGATCGCCACGAGCGCGTCGCCGACGCCGGTCGACTTCGCCAAGTCCTCGGGGAGATCCGCGATCAGGACCCCCTCGCGCGCGTCGAGGAGCCGGAACGGGAGGGCGTGGATCTCCTTCGGGATCGCGCCCGGCACCGAGAGCCAGGCATGACCGTCCTTCATCGAGGCGACGAACTCCTCGAGGAGCGCCGCGAACTCCGCCTTCGTCTTCACCCCGTCGAGCCGGGCGGCGAGGCGCGCGGCGATGGCGTCGAGGTCGACGCCGAAGTTCTCCTTCTTGTCCTCCGCCCACGACCAGGCGCGGCCGACGACCGTCGCTGCGTGGCGGAGGTCCTCCTCCATCTGCTCGCGGGTCAGGTCGGCCGGGGCCGACTGCGGGGCCATGGCCCCGGCGAGGGCGAGGGCGAGGAGAAGGTTCACCGGGACCGGCGCTGGCCGAAGGCGATCGGGAGGAGGCGGCGCACCGAGTCGTCGAGCTCGATTCGTCGGGTCTCGGGTTCGTCGAACCAGCGGAGGTCCGTGGACTCCTCGCTTCGCCTCTCGCGCGCGCCGTCCCCGGCGAGGACGAGGAACCGCGTGTCGAGGTGGAGGTGCTCCGGCTCCCCCGGGCGCGCGGGGATCCGGTGGATGTCGAGGTCGATCGGGACCGGGTCGATGGCGAGGTCCTCGATCCCGCTCTCCTCCATCGCCTCGCGCAGCGCCACGCCCGGGAGGTTGGCGTCGCCGTCGCAGTGTCCGCCGAGCTGGAGCCAGAGGCCGAGCTTCGCGTGGAGGGTGAGGAGGACGCGCTCCCGGCGGGCATCGAGGACGATCGCCGCCGCGGTGAGGTGGCCCACGAGAAGAGTCCGCCGGTGCGCGTCGAGAGGGTGGGCGTCCACGAAAGCGAGCATCGCCTCCCGGGTCCTCGCCTGCTGCGCGGTGGGAGGCGTCCAGCCCTCGAGGAGCGCTCGCGCAGCGGAGAGGTCGTCGATGGGGGGGAGGTTGGGCGCGCGGAGGAGCATGGGGCCGGGTGACGAGAGCCGGAAGCGTCTTCGCGCCGCCCCCGCCCGGCAAGCCTCTGCGCGAGACCCTCCTCGGGATCCCCGGGGGAAGAGAACCTCATCCCGCGCGGGCCTCCGACTCCGCGGCCTTTCTCGTGCTCCGCCGGGGCACGACGGCCATGCCGACTCCCCCGAGGATCAGCGCGCCGGAGACGACGAGCCTCGGGCTTGCGGATTCGCCGAGGATCAGGATGCCCGCCACCGCGGCGAGGACCGGCACCACGAGCTGCACCATCGCGGCCTGGGTCGCAGTGATGCGGGGCAGCGCGAGGTACCAGAGGCTGTAGCCCAATCCCGAGGCGACCGCGCCCGAGGCCGAGGCGAGGACGACCCCGCGCGCGGAGAAGTGGGCGTGCGCGGCACCGATGGCAAGTCCGAGGAGGGCGAGCGGGACGCTCCGCACGAAGTTGTCGGTCGTCGCGGCGAGGGGGGAGACCGCGCGGCGGCCGCGGAGCGAGTAGGCGCCCCACGCGATCCCCGCGATCGCCATGAGGCCGACGCCGAGCGGATCGGGCGCGACGGCTCCGGGCCGCGTGAGGAGGACGAGCCCGCCCATGGCGATCCCGAGGCCGAGCCATTCGATCGCCCGGGGGCGCTGCCCGCGGAACGCGCTCCAGCCGATCATCGTCCCCTGGACGGAGGCGAAGAGGGTGAGCGCGCCGACGCCGGCGCCGACGCGGACGTAGGCGAGGGAGAACGCCGCGGCGTAGCCGAAGAGGGCGAGCGCCGAGGTCCAGGATCCGGAACGGGCGCGCGAGCGGCCGCGGGCGGCGGCGCGCGAGAGGAGGAAGAGCGTCAGGGCCCCGCTCGCCAGGCGAACGGCGGTGAACGACCAGGGATCGATCGTGTCGGTGGCGAGCGCGGCGCGGCAGAGGAGGGAGTTGGCCGCGAAGCCGGTCAGGGCCGCTGCGGTGGGGAGGAGAGCGCTCCCCGAATGCCGCCCCTCCGTCGCCTCCGCCATCCCCGGTACGTCCTCCGTCGCGAGCCTCGTGGATCTCATGCGGGCATCCTCCGTGCGTGCGGCGCCAACGGTTCTTCCGGGACCCTGGAGCGCCGCTCGTCGACCGCGGCGACGGGTCAGGTCTTCCGGGTGGCCTCTCCGAACGCCAGGATCAGGCCGTTGCAGTCCTGGACCACGAGCTCGCGCTGGCCGTAGATCCGGTCCACGGGACCGTCGAGGATCTCGGCGCCGCGGGAGCGCAGCTCCTCCGCGAGCGCGTCGATCGCCGTCACCCGGAGGTAGGCGTCGTACCCGCCCTTCGCCCGGCCCGTGCGAGCCTCGGGCCCCTGGGCGCGGTTGAAGAACACCTCGACCTGGTCGCGCCTGACGATCCCGAACACGGGGGGGGCGTCCGGAGCGTGAGTGACGGCCTCGCCGTTCCAGTAGCCCTCGATCTCGAAGCCGAGGACGTCCCGGTAGTACTCCGCCGTCCACTTCACGTCCGGCACCGTGAACTGCGGAGTCGCCGAGACGAAGCGGGCCGCCGTCGTTCTGGTCCAACCCATTCAGACTCTCCTCGGAGCCGCTGTCGGACCTGGACTGGAGGGATCCCGCATGGGCGAGGAGGCTACTCGTCGCCTCACGTCCCCTCCAGGGCGAACCCGGCGAACGCACGCGGTGAACGACCGGCGGTCGACTCGATCGTCGCCGAGTGTCGGCCGTCAGCTCCCCGAGGTCGTGTGGACCTAGGCGTTTCCCGAGCCCTGGGGCACCGTGGGACGAACCCGGCTCTTCGGCGGATCCTTCGACGGTTGCGGGCCGGGCTTCGGCTTCGTGCCCGCGGGGGGGGGAACGGGTTTCTTGGCAGGGGCCTTCGCCGGGGGCGGATTCTTCTCCGGGGCGGGGGCCTTGGCCGGAGGCGCGGGCGCGGCGGTCGCGGCCGGGCCGCGCCACCGGGCGCGCGGGCCGCGGGAGGCGAGGATCTCGGCGGCCT
>CBRGOK010000457.1:0-3814 GCA_967798035.1 uncultured bacterium | reverse complement strand
CCCGGCGAGGGCCGCCGGGGCGCCGAGGAGGCAGATCCAGAAGGTCGCTTCGAAGAGTCCGTCGGCGTTCATGCCGCACCTCCGCGCCGCAGAAGGACCGGCTTCACGAAGAAGGCGTAGACCGCGCCCGCGATGATCGTGTAGAGGCCGAGGAGGACGAGGGGGATCCCGGGGTCGAAGACGACGCCGATCCCGCTGTAGGTCGTGTCCTGCGCGTCGGCGTTCTCCTGGAAGAAGCGGTACCCCTTCACCTCGAGATAGTCGTTCACGCGGATCTCCCCCCCGTCGATGCGCTCCCCCTTCTCGTCGTAGCAGCCGAGCCGGCTCCTCCACTCCCGGGGCATGGCGCCCCCCTCGACGAACCGGATCCCGATCCGCCCGCCGTAGACGAACTCGTCGAACCCGGGGAGGGCGGCGAGCGAGACCGTCTCCTTCCCTTCCGGCCCCTCGATCTCGAGGACGGCGGCCTGCGCGTCGCGGTGGAAGAACTCCCCCGCCGGGAGCGGCCGCAGGTCGGCCGCGAGGCGCGCGACGCTCCGGTGCGCCTCGGTGACGGTGAAGCTCCCCTCCCCTCCGAGGGAGAGGGGCTCCCCGACCCTTACCTGGCGCACCGAGTCGGGCTCGCCCGCCTTCCCGACGAAGAGCGCCCCGTCCTCGCGGAAGAGGAGGAGGTAGCGCGCCGCGACCGGGCTCCTCCAGCGGTCCCAATGGAACCGGAGCCGGACCCCCGGGATCTTCCAGCGGGCGCGGTGTTGCGAGCCCGCGATCTCGTCGATGTCGAAGTTCGCGAAGACCCACCGGATCTCGCTCGTCTCCCCCGACTTGATCTCGACCTCGAGCGCCGGATTGTTCGGGACGCGCCGCTCGATCGGCCCGGGGTCCTCCTCCGTCCGGATCCGCCCCGTCGCCGGGTCGCGCTCGATCCGGTCGAACCGGAAGGCGGGGACGTAGGTGAGGACGCGCGCGGTGATCTCCCCCGGCTCGTCGCCGGCCGCCCGGGCGACGAGGGTCGCCCCGACCCGGGCGTCCGCCTCCTCCCGGACCGCCTCCTCCCCCTCCCCGACCTCGACGAGGAGCCTCCCGGGCGTCTCCTCGACGGACTCGCCGAGGACGCGGGCCATCGCGGCGGCGTCCGGGACGAGCGCCGCCCGGATCCGGTAGGCGTGGTCGGGGTGGGAGAAGATCGAGTCCTCGTGGCCGGGGAACAGGATCCAGTGGAGCCCGGGGTGGTGGTGCGGCTCGCTCCCCTCCGGGAGGCGCTCCTCGAACTCGTAGGCGATCACGGGGGAGGCGTCGGGGCCCCCGCCCGGGACGGGATCGGGGCGGACCTCGCAGCGGGGGAGGACCTCCTTCACCCGGATCCGCACCCGGGGATCCCCGTGCTCGTCGTAGTCGAGGGGGAACTCCGCCCCCTTCCGGACCAGGAACTCGGGGGGCTTCACCGAGGCGTGGCGGCGCGCCTCCGGGTCGAGGAACTGGGCCTGGAGGTAGGTGCGGTACTCCGCCTTGAACTCCTCGAGCCGCAGCGTGAAGGGCATCTCGAGGGGCTTCGAGGGGTCCTTGAAGGGGCGGAACCACTTCGACTCGGTCGGGTACCGCATGTGCGCCGGGTCGGTCGAGAGGTCGACGCGCCCGCGCTTCTCCAGGGTCCTCCCGAGGAGGCAGCCGAGGAGGAGGAGGACGACCCCGGTGTGGGCGACGAAGAAGCCGAACCGCCGCTTCGTGAACCAGGCCCGCCACCCGAACCGGAACGCGTTGGAGAGGACGCACGTGAAGAGGAGGACATTGAGGGCGGCGAACCAGTCCGACTTCCAGACCCGCGTCAGGTCGGAGGCCTCGCAGAAGGCGAAGAACCTCCGGAGCCAGGGGTCGTAGTGCTCCTGCCACGCCGCGATCTCCTTCTCCTTCTCCATCGAGGAGAGGGAGGCGAGCATCGACTTCCTCTGCGCCTCGGCGGGGCCCGTCCCGTAGCGCTCGCGGCGCCACTCGATCCCCTCCTCCGCGCGCGGGGGGATCTCGGCCCGCGGCATCATGAAGGGGAAGGGGCGCAGGAGGTGGTAGGCGAAGTAGGTCTGCGCGTAGGCGAACTTCGCGTAGAACTCCTCCGCGCGCTCGGGGGTGTAGAGGTCGCGCTGCTTGACGAGGACCCCGAGGCAGGAGGAGACCGCGTAGAGGCCGATCGTGAGGGCCCCGACCCGGACCGAGCGGAAGAAGGCGAAGAGGCGCGGACCGTGCAGTCCGAGGAAGACCCCGGCGGAGACGAGGAAGACGACCGCCGAGCCCCACACGGCGATCCCCGCGGATCCCGAGGCGAGCCGGCGCGCGACGGAGGCGATCCCCTCCCCGAGGACGAGGAAGCCGAGGATTCCCAGGAGGGCGGAGCGCCACCCCCAGGGGGAGACCGGCGCCGGGGGGGCCGGGGAGGTCGGGGGGATGGCGCGCTCCGTCATCGCCTGAACCCTACGATCGGAACCACGTCCGGCAAACCCCTCACCTCGCCGGCGCCGCCCGGGGGCTCCCCCCTACGACCTCCGGCAGAGCACGTACTCGGCGAGGCTCGCGAGGGCGTCGCGACAGGGCCCCGCCGGGAGCCGCTCGAGCGACTCGAGGGCCTTCCGGCTCGAGCCGTCCGCGCACTGGATGGCGTACTCGATCCCCGGCCGGAGGTCGAACTCCGCGGCGAGCGTCGCCGCCCGGTCCGCGATCCCCTCGGCGAGATAGATCTCCCGGACCCGCAGCCGCTCGCGGGGGGGGAGCCCTGCGAGGAGGTGGACGACCGGCAGCGTGATCTTCCCCTCGGAGACGTCGGTCCCGAGGGACTTGCCGACGATCCGCTCGTCCCCCTCGAGGTCGAGGCAGTCGTCGACGATCTGAAAGGCGCGGCCGAGGACGCGCCCGAACCCCCGCATCGCGAGGGCCGTCTCCTCCCCCTCCCCCGCGTAGCGCGCCCCGAGCTCGCAGGCCGCGCCGTGGAGGGAGGCGGTCTTCATGTCGATCAGCTCGAGGTAGCGCGCCTCCGTCAGGTCGAAGTCGAAGCGCGCCGCCGTCTGCTCGATCTCGCCCCGGCAGACGGTCCGCGTCGTGTCCGCGAGGAGGCGGGAGGCGACCTGGGAGCGCAGCCCCGTCGAGAGGTGGAACGCCTTCGCGTAGATGTAGTCCCCGAGGAGGACCGCGGTCGGGTTGCCGTAGCGGGCGTTCACGCTGGCGAGGCCCCGACGCAGCGAGGCGACGTCGAGGACGTCGTCGTGGACGAGGGTCGCCGTGTGGATCATCTCGACGATCGCCGCCACGGGGACGTGCTCGGGCCCGAGCGGGCCGAAGGCCTTCCCGACGAGGAGGACCTCCGTCCCCCGCAGCCGCTTCCCCTTGTACCGGGACAGGTGCCCGACCAGCTCGCGGAGCACCGCCGAGGGGGCGGCGAGCTCGCGCTCGAAGAAGCGCGACATCTCCTCCACCTCGTCCCGGACGGGGGAGAGGAGCTCCTGGAGGAGGGGCTCCATCACTCGACCCCGTTCCCGGCGCGGAAGCGGGGGGCGCCCAGGTCGGCCGGCCGGTTGAGGTTCGTGTAGGAGAGGCCGGGGCGGTCGGCGGCCGCGGTCTCCGCGGGCGTGAGGATGCGCGCCCGCACGTGCGGGAAGAAGTCCGTGACCTTGAAGCGCCCCACCGTCGCGGCCGCCTCGATCGCGGGGAGGCAGCGGCGGCGGTAGTAGCCGACGAGCGGCTCGACCCCCTTCCTCGTCGAGCCGCAAACCACGTCGAAGCCGCCCGAGGTCTCCTCCTCGAGCCGGTCGAGGAGCGCGGGCGCGACGTGGGG
>CBRGOK010000456.1:0-3818 GCA_967798035.1 uncultured bacterium | reverse complement strand
CCCCCACCCCCCCCTGGAGAAACCTCGATGGGCGCCGCCCAGAGCGTCGTCGTCTACTCGATGCCCGGCTGACCGGGCTGCAACGTCGTGAAAGAGTTTCTTTCACGCAAGGGCGTCACCTACCAGGTCAAGGACGTCACCCGGGACCGCAAGGCGATGCAGGAGCTGGTCGAGATGGGCTATCAGGCTGTCCCGGTCACGGTGATCGGCACGGAGCGGATCCTCGGGACCGAGCTCGACCGGATCGAGAAGGCCCTCGCGGGCTAGCTACCAGAGCCACCGGGCGCAGGCCCAGCCGCCGAGGACGAGGAGGCCGACGACGACGGTTCCGACAAGCCGCCGCGCGGATCTCCGCTCCGTTCCGCGCTCGAGGAGGTGGTGGTACCAGACCGTGCAGCCGAGGTAGAGGACCAGCCCCGCGGCGAGCCAGAGGCCGAAGCGCTTCCAGGTCACGGCCGGCAGGCCGAGCATCAGGCCGAGGCAGCAGAGGATGCCGAGCGGGGCCGTGAGGCCGACGAGCGGGGCCCGGAAGGGGCGGGGACGGTCGGGGTCGGTGAAGCGCAGGAGGAGGACCCCTCCGCAGACGAGGATGAAGGCGAAGAGGGTCCCGATGTTCGTGAGGTCGATCGCCTGCTCGATCGGCAGGAGCGCGGAGAAGAAGGCGACGAAGAGGCCGGTGCCAATCGTCGTCCAGTGCGGCGTGCGGTAGCGGGGATGGATGCGGGAGAAGGCCGCGGGGAGGAGCCCGTCGCGCGCCATCGAGAGGAAGATCCGCGGCTGCCCCAGCTGGAAGACGAGGAGGACGGCGGTCGTCGCGACGACCGCCCCGAAGGCGACGACCGCGCTGGACCAGGTGAAGCCCTTGCGCTCGAGGGCGTGGGCGAGGGGGTCGGCGACGCCCGCCTCCCGCCAGGGGAGGATCCCGGTCAGGGCGACGGCGACGACGATGTAGATCACCGTGCAGGCGGCGAGGGAGCCGAGGATCCCGATCGGCATGTTCCGCTGCGGAGCCCGCGTCTCCTCCGCGGCGGTCGAGACCGCGTCGAAGCCGATGTAGGCGAAGAAGATGATCGACGCCCCCGACAGGATCCCGCGGAAGCCGTTCGGCGCGAAGGAGTCCCACTTCGAGGCGGCGCCGGCGGGGAACCAGTTCCCGAGGTCGAAGGCCCCGGCGGCGACGACGACGAAGAAGGCGAGGACGGCGAGCTTGATCCCGACCATCGCCGTGTTGAAGCGGCTCGACTCCTTCACGCCGAGGACGAGGATCCAGGTGAGGAAGAGGGTGACGGCGGCGGCGGGGAGGTTGACGACGATCGGGAAGCCGAAGGGGCGGGGCGCCGCCTCGAAGACGGCCGGGGCGTGCGCGAGGGTCCCGGTCCCCAGCCAGCGGGGGAACTCCCACCCGAGGGCGCTGCGGAGGAAGGACTGGAAGTAGTCCGACCAGGAGATCGCGACGCCGATGTTGCCGACGGCGTACTCGAGGAGGAGGTCCCATCCGATGATCCAGGCGACGAGCTCCCCGAGGGTCGCGAAGGCGTAGGTGTAGGCGCTCCCGGCGACGGGGATCATCGAGGCCATCTCCGCGTAGCACAGCGCCGCGAAGGAGCAGGCGACCCCGGTGAGGAGGAAGGAGAGGACGATCGCCGGGCCCGCGCCGGGGCGGACGACCTCCCCCGCGGCGTTCACTTCTCCGGCCGCGGCCGTGCCGATTGAGGCGAAGATCCCCGCCCCGACGACGGCCCCGATCCCGAGCGCGATCAGCTCGACGGGGCCGAGGGCCCGCTGGAGTCCCCCTGCCGTCCCCTCCGCGCCCGCGGCGAGGAGGTCGACGCTCTTCCGTCGGAAGAGCCGGGCGAGGGGGCTCGGCGCCATCCGGTGTCGCGGCGGGGGCGGGATGGTAGCGGCGCCCCCGGGGCGCAGGTAGCGTCGGGCGCGCTCGCCTCGATCGACAGGAGGTCGCCATGCGTTGCAAGTGGGTCCCCCTCGCCCTCCTCCCCCTCGCCGGGATTGCCGCGGCCGCCCTCCCCGTGTTGCGCGGGGGCCCGGCGACGGGGACGCCGGACATCAGCGGGAGCTGGACGGGGAAGCTGCTGATCAAGGACTTCGACCTGGGCCCCGCCGGGACGAAGGAGGTCCAGAAGTGCCCCTTCGAGATGACCGTGGGCCAGACGGGCGCGGTCCTCTCCCTGACGATGACCGTCGCGTGCGAAGGCGGCAAACTGAGCCTCTTCACCCTCGGTGGACTCATCGGGAGCGGCCACTTCGCCGCCGAGCAGGAAGGAGCCCTCGAAGGGGGGATCGAGGAGATCCTCCTCTCGGGGACCGTGACGGGGGACGGGACGAAGATGAAGGGGGTCGGGGTGTTCGTCTCGGCGTCGGCGGAGAGCGCCAGCGTCGCCGAGCTGAAGTTCAACGCCAAGCGCGTCCCCCCGCCGCGGTAGGGAGGGCGCGAGAGCGGAGGCGGCGTTAGTCCTTCGGCGCCGCAGGGGCGGGCGCCTGGAGCAGCTTCGCGACGGCCCGGTCGAGCGCCTCGCCGCGCAGCCCGACGCGGGCGACCTTCCCCTGCCGGTCGAGGAGGAAGGTCGCCGGGATCCCGGTCACCTTGTACCGGGCGACGTGGTCGGACTGCCACGCCTTGCCGTCGTGGACCTGGGGCCAGGTCATCCCCTGGGTCTTCACGAAGTCGCGCAGCTTCTTCTCGGCCTCCTTCGGGTCGAGGCTCACCCCGAGGATCTCGAAGCCGCGTTCGTGGTGCTTGCGGTAGGTCGCGAGGACGTTCGGGAGCTCCTGGACGCAGGGCCCGCACCAGGTCGCCCAGAAGTCGATCAGGACGACCTTCCCCTTCAGGTCCGCGAGGCGGACCGGCTTCCCGTCGAGGCCCGGCCCCTCGATCGGCTCGGGGTCCCTCCCGATCGGCTCCAGGCTCCCCTTCGCCCGCGCGAGGAACTCCGTGATCCCCTGCTGGCCGTCGAGGGCCGAGCCGATCCGGTCGTAGGTCGCGCGCGCCCCGTCGAGGTCGCCCCACTCGACCTGGAAGTCGGCGAGGGTGTTCAGGATGTTGAAGACGGACTGGAAGTCCTCCTTGCGCTCCTCCGCGATCCGCTCGAAGGCCCCCTTCGCCTCCGCCCGCTTGTCCGGGAGGAGCGCCAGGCCCTGGGCGGCGAGCATCCCCATCTCGGTGCGCCGCCTCCCCTCGGGGAAGTCGGCGAGGTAGCGCTCGGCGTGGGCGCGGACGTCGGCCCACCTCTCGAGGTGGTAGGCGATCTGGGCGGCGGCGGCGAGCGCCTGGTCGCGGTCGGCCCGGGGAGGCTTCGCGTCGAGGTAGCGCGCGATCGCGGCGAGCCGCCGCTCGTTCGCCTCCCGCGTCGCCCGCTCGAACTCCTCGTCGAAGGCCCGCCGCAGATCCTCGAAGGAGGCGTACTTATCCGCCGCCGCCGGCGCCCCCTCCTTCGGCGACTGGAGGGGGACGAAGGCGAGGAACGACGCGACCGGGAGGAGGGGCATGAGGATTCCTTGAGGGAGGAGCCGCGCTCGGAGAGGAGCGGGGGATTGTCGCCCGGGGCGGGGGTCGGCACAACGCGCCGGTGCCGTTGACGGCCGCGACGCGCGCTCCCTACGCTCCCCCCCATGCGCGTCGCCCTCGCGCAGGTCGAGACCGCCGTCGGCGACCTCGCCCGCAACGCGCGGACGATCGTCGAGGCGCTCGGGGAAGCCCGGCGGGCGGGCGCCTCCCTCGCCGTCTTTCCGGAGCTCGCCGTCACGGGCTACCCTCCCCTCGACCTCCTCCTCGGGCCGGGGTTCGTCGAGGAGGACCGCCG
>CBRGOK010000455.1:0-3821 GCA_967798035.1 uncultured bacterium | reverse complement strand
GCGGCGAGGAGGGGAGCGAAGAGCCCCTCGAGCCGCGCGAGGAGCTCCGGAACGTCGAGCCCCATCGTTCCCGCCGCGTACTTCGAGAGGTACCCCCGGCTCCCGGCGTGGAGGCGCCGAGCCCCGGCGAGATTCCCCCTCCGGAAGTGGTGGATCGACACGGCGGCCTGGATGAGCCCCTTGTAGAAGTCCGAGAGCGGCCCCCCCGTCTCGAGCCAGATCGCCTCCCAGGCCTCGTGGGCCTCGAAGAACTCCCCGCGGTTGAAATGCTCGATCCCCGCGAGATACTCGGGCGGATACCCGGTCCCCATTTGGCCCCCTCTCAGCGCGGCGCGAGCCCCTCGGCGGGAAACGGAGGGAGGTCCACGGCGCGCTCCTTCGGGACCCAGACCTCGGCCAGGCCGATCCCCTGCCCCGTCCGCGTCCTCAGGTCGGCGGGGAGCGACGGCATCCGCTCGTCGCGCCGGTACGCGGCGAGGAGGCGGGCGCGGAAGGAGACCGGCGTTTCGGGATCTGCGAGGACAAGGTCGAACTCCCCGCGCTCGAGCGCGGCCAGGTCCTCCCGCCGCGTCGCGAACGGCTCGACGATCTCCGCCACGGCGTAGGCGGTGGGGGGGGGGTCGCCTCCCGCCAGGACGTGGAGGTAGTTGAAGTCGGCGACCCAGAAGCGCCCCGGGAATCCCCGGAGGTAGGAGACGAGAGCCTCGCCCGCCCGGCGATCGGCCTCCTCCGGGATCTGCGCCCGGACCGAGAACCAGCCTCCCACCGGGACCGCCGCGAGGAGGAGGGAGGCGACCCCGGCCGGGACGAAGCCGGCTCCGGCCCGTAGGACCCGGTCGAGCGCGAGGGCCGCCGCGAGGGAGCCGAACGCGGCTGCGGGCATCAGGTCGTTCACCCAGGCTCCCACCTTGAAGAGGGTGAGAAGCGAGATCGCACCCGCCGTGCCGAAGAGGAGGGCCGACCGCCGCGAGGGGCCGTCGCGGCCGACGCGCCCCGCGCAGAGAAGGCCCGCGACGCTCCCCGCGGCGAGGAGAGGGAAGGCGAGAGTGGGAGGGGAGAAGAGCAGGGCAAGCCCCCGCAGCCACCCCTCGAGGAAGAGGCCGTGGCTCATCGGCACGAGGACCGTGAAGGCGAGGAAGCGCCCGTCGGTCGCCTTGTTGGCGGCGAGCGCCAACCCGGCGCCCACGACGGCGTAGACCGCCAGGCCGAGGAGCCTCGTCTTGACGGGAAGGGGAGCGGAGAGGATCGCGATGGCCGCGATCGGCACGGTCGTCTGTTTCGAGAAGGCGGCGGCGAGGAGGAGGAGGATCGCCACCCCGAGCTTCCCGCCCCCAGGGTTCTCCCTCGCATGGAGGAGGCCCGCCCCCGCCACGAGGAGGAAGATCGCCAGCGAGTCGACGCGGGTGAGGTCGTACCAGCAGCCGGTTGCGCCGAAGAGGGCGAGGTAGAGGGCTCCGGCGAGGACCGCGGAAGAGATCCTCCCCCCGGCGGCGCGGACCCACGCGGCGAGAGAGAGGACCGTCCCGAGGGTCGCCAGCGAGGAGAGCGCCCGCGCGAGGGGGAAGGAGGGACCGAGGAGGGCGAAGAGGGGGCCGAGGAGGAGGGGATAGAGCGGCCCGTACTCATGGGGCACGAAGTCGCGGGAAGGGTCGCCGTAGAGCGCCCCCCCCCGCAGGAGGTCGAAGGCCTGGGAGAAGAGATTCGTCTCCAGGAATTCGAGGTGGAAGGGATAGGCCGCGCGCGCGAGGAGGACGTAGAGCGTGCACGCGGCTCCGAGGCACGCCGACCCGAGCGCGAGGCCGGCCAGGAATGCGGTCCCCGTCCGCGGGGTCGGGGTGCGCTCGGACAGGTCGGTCACGGAGGAGGGGGGATCCGGGGGGGCGCGGGCCCGCGGATTAGACTGCGGAGCCCGCGGGGGTCGAAGAGGTTCCGCTCCCGCGCCGGACCCCTTCTCGATGGGCCTCTCCTGCCGCCGCGGCGCCCTGCTCGTTGCCGGGCTCCTCCTCTCCCTCCCCCTCGCCGAGGGAGCCGTCCGGCTGCGCGCCCGCCTCCAGCGCGTCTCGGTCGAGGAGGCGCGGCGGCGCTACCTCGGCCGGGGATCGACCGATCCGGCCTTCCTCCCGCACCCCTCGCTCGGCCGCGCGCTTCGCCCCGGCGCATGCTTCGTGCACCGCAACTACCTCGACCTCGAGGTCCCCTGGCGGATCAACGCCCTCGGCTACCGGGGCGAGGAGATCGCCCTTCCCAAGCCCCCGGGCCGGACCCGCGTCCTCTGCCTCGGCGCCTCGACCACCTTCTGCGGAGAGAATCCCGACGGGAAGACCTACCCGGACGTCCTCGGCCGGCGCCTGCGGGAGGCGCGGCCGGACCTCGACGTCGAGGCGGTCAACGCCGGCGTCCCCGCCTACACCTCGGTCGAGACCGTGATCGACTTCTCGCTCCGCGGGCAGACGCTCGAGCCCGACCTCGTCGTCCTGTACCACGGCGTGAACGACGTCAACGCCGCGCTCGCTCCGGGCTTCCGCCCCGACTACTCCCACTGGCGCCCGCTCCCACGCGGGGATTCCCGGGGGATCGAGGCCCTCTTCGAGAAGAGCCTCCTCTACCTGGCGCTGTTCCATCGCGACCGCGCGCGCGACCTCGAGGGCCAGGCCGCTTCCCTCCCCGAGGCCCCGCCGGAGGCGATCGCGGCCTTCGGCCGGAACACGGCGACGGTCGCCGCCCTCGCGCGGGCGCGCGGGGCGAAGGTGGTGGTGGGGACGTTCGCCGAGGCGATCGACCTCTACCCCGAGATGTTCGGAGAGCGCGCGCTCTTCCACGGCCTTCCGCGCCCGGCCGTGGAGCCGTTCCGGAGGACGCTCGCGCGTTTCAACGAGGAGCTGCGGGCGGCGGCGCCGCGCGAGGGGTTTCTCCTCGTCGACCTGGCCGCGCGCCTTCCCCGGACGAAGGCGGTCTTCTACGACTGGCTGCACTGGACGGACGAGGGGTGCGCGGAGGTCGGCCGGTTCTTCGCGGAGGCGATCCTCGCCGCGGGGCTCCTTCCCCCGGGGCGGTAGGGGGGCACCGTCATGGACGCACTTCGCCTCCCTCCTACCGGGGGCCGGGCGAACCGGCGCCGTCGAAGGGTACGCCCGCTCAAGCTCGCGTAGGAAAGCGGGCGGTCGTCGACGCCCGAAGGGGGGAGGTGCGCACGGAGCCCGGGTCCTTCCGAGGGGGGCCCCTGGGTGAGTCTGCGCCCGGTTGTCCCTCCGCTCGTCTCACGGACCATCCGATTCCTCGGCCGGGGATAGGCTACGGGGCGTCCGCTCACGAATGAGCCGCGACGCGCCACGAAACACTCCGAGGGGTCTCGGGCACCTCCTCTGCAACCATGATCCCCTCCTCCTCGACCCAGGGCCTCGACGGTCTCCTCGCGCACGGCGACTTCGCGCGGTCCCTCGCCCGCGCCCTCCTGTTCGACGAACACCGAGCGGACGACGTCGTCCAGCAGGCCTGGCTCGCCGCGCTCCAACGCCGGCCTCTCCACGCCGGGGCCGCGCGAGCCTGGCTCGCGACGGTGATCCGCCGGCTCGCCGGCCGTTCGATCCGGGAGGAAGGGAGGCGCTTCCGTCGGGAGCAGGCGACCGCCCGCCCGGACGTCGTGCCGTCCGCCGAGGAGATCGCGGAGAGGGAAAACCTGCGTCGCCGCGTCCTCGAGGCGGTCCTGGCCCTCGAGGAGCCCTACCGATCGACAGTCCTCGCCCGGTTCTACGAGAGCCTGACCCCTTCCCAGGTCGCGCGCGGCCTCGGAGTCCCGGAGGCCACGGTCCGGACGCGCCTGC
>CBRGOK010000454.1:0-3854 GCA_967798035.1 uncultured bacterium | reverse complement strand
CGGAGCAGCTCGTCCGGCGAGCCCGCGAGCCGCTCGAGGACCGAGACGGCCGCCTCGCCGCCGATCTCGGCGACCGTGTCGACGAGGAGATCTCGCACCGAGGCGGGGATCGAGGTCTCGAGGATCCAGCCTTCGAGCAGCGGCACCGCCGGCTCCCCCATCCAGGCGAGTTCCTCCTTCGCCGCGGGGACCGCCGCGGGGTTGCCTTTCATCCCCTGGACGGCCTCCCGGACGCGGCGCGCGATGGGAGACTCGCCGCCGGACGACTCCTGGGCCTCGCCTCCGCCGAGCTTCGCCCGGACGACGGCGAGGCGTGCGCGCGCCTCGTTCGCGACGCGCGCGTCGGAGGACCCGCTCGCCTCGCGCAGAAGCGCCTCCGCCTTCGGCCAGTCGCCCGACTCCTCGGCGATCTTCGCGCGGGAGAGGACCGTCGCGGCGTCGGGTGCGGGCTGGGTCGTCTGACAGGAGAGGAACGGAATCAGGGCGAAGAGCGGTCCGAAGGGATTCATGGCGCCTCCTGGTTTCGTCGGCCCCCATTCGACCCCCGGTCGCCGGCGGGGTGTTCACGCCCCCGCGTTCCCCCTGTCAACGAGTTGTCACAGGACGAGGCGATAGCCGACGCGGTGGACCGTGAGGAGGTGCTTCGGGTCGTCGGGGTCCTCCTCGATCTTCGCGCGCAGCCGGTTGACGTGCGTGTCGACCGTGCGCGGACCGACGAGGGGCGAGGCGCCCCACACCTCGTCGAGGAACTTCTCCCGCGTGACGACTCGCCCCTCGTTCGCCGCGAGCAGGCGGAGCATCGCGGCTTCCTTCTTCGCGAGGGGGACCTCTCCTCCCCCCTGCCGCACGACGAACGCCTCGAAGTCGACGGTCCGGTCCCCGATCGCGAGGGTCGGCGCCACGGAGTCGACGGGCCGGCGCTTCGCGCGGCGCAAGAGCGCCGCGACGCGGGCGAGGAGTTCGCGGAGCGAGAAGGGCTTCGTCACGTAGTCGTCCGCGCCGATCTCGAGGCCGAGGACCCGGTCGACCTCCTCGCCGCGGACGGTGAGGAAGAGGATCGGGAGCTGGAAGCCCCGCTTGCGAACCTCGCGGCAGACGTCGAATCCCCCGAGCCGCGGCATCGCGACGTCGAGGATCGCGAGATCGAAGTGCTCGCCGAGGAGCCGGTCGAGGCCCTGGCGTCCGTCGGCGGCCGTCTCGACGCGGTACCCCTCGGCGGCGAGCGCCTGCGCGAGCCCCTCGCGGAGCGCCCGGTCGTCCTCGACGACGAGGACCTTCGCGCTCACGCCTCCCCCACCGGCAGCGTCAAAGCGAAGACGCTGCCGCCCCCCTCGCGAGGCTCAAAGGAGAGCGTCCCGCCGTTCGCCTCGACGATGCGCCGGGCGAGGGCGAGGCCGACGCCGAGGCCCGGGCGCTCACCCGCCACCGCCTCCGACCCCCGCGCGAACATCCCGAAGACGCGCTCCGCCTCCTCAGCCGGAATCCCCGGACCACGGTCGGCGACCTCGATCCGGTAGGCCGATCCGTGGCGGGAGCCGCGGAGGAGGACCTCGCCCCCGTCCCCTCCGTGTTTGACCGCGTTGTCGAGGAGGTCGAGGAGCGCCTGGACGAGCCCGGAGGCATCCACGCGGACCCGGGTCGCCTCGTCCTCGATCCGGACTTCGAAGGGGGTTCCCCCTCGCTCGGCCACCGGGCGGAAGGTCTCGGCCGCCGTTCGAAGGAGGTCCGCGGCGGGGAGGACGGCCGTGGCTTCGAGGGACGCGTCCCTCTCACCGCGGCCGAGCGCGAGGACCCGGTCGACGAGAGCGCTCAACCGCTCCGACTCGCGCCGGATCGTCGCGACCCATTCCCGGCGTCTCGCCGGCTCGGTCCCCTTCCCGTCCTCGAGCATCTCGCCGTAGAGGCGGATCGAGGCGAGCGGCGTCTTCAGCTCGTGGGTGACAGCCGCGAGGAACTCGGACTTCGCGCGGGCGCTCTCGACCTCCCGACGGGCCGCTCGCGCGGTGAAGACCGCCGCCCCGACGATCGTCCCGCCAAGGAGGAGGAGGAGCGCCGCGAGCAGGAACGGCCTGGATCCCGTCGCCGCCGCGGCGGGCTCGAACCCGGGGGGGAGGCCGACGCGCAGGAGTCCGGCCGTGCCGGGAACCTCCGCGCTCTCGGAGAAGCCCCCCGAAGCCCGGATCGGAAGGCCTTCGACCCGCGCGACCGCGGAGGCCTCGGGGAGGGCGATCTCGAGGAAACCCTGCGGCGAGAGGACGAGTCCGCAACGACTGCCCGGAGCGGCCGGAGCGAGGACGGCGAGCGCGTCGCCCAGCGGAGCGGTCGAGCCGGCCCTCACGAGATCGTTCCCCGCAGTTACCAGTCGGGCGCGGAGGTCGTGTCGGCGAGCCGTCCTCCGGAACCGTTCTCCGCGCGCACGGGCCTCCTCCCCGCCGAGGATCCCCGCCTCCTCGATCTCGGCGAGGAAGCCGACGCCCTCCGGCTCGTCGCGGGCCTCGAGATCGTCGAGGAGGGCGCGGGCTTCTTCGGTGGCAGCCGCGCCGTCTCCGCCTTCGGCGAGGAGCCGGATCCTCGAGAGGCGGGCGAGCGCGCGCGAGCGTGGGGGCTCGGATCCCTCCTCCAGGAGTAGGTCGAGTCGACGCAGGGCGCCCTCGCGATCTCCCCGCCTACGGTCGAAGGCGGCGCGGGCGAGGGCGACGGAGGCCCGGGTTCGCGGGTGCGTCGCGGCGCGCTGCGAGTCCTCCAGGGCCTTGGTGGCTCCCTCCAGGTCGTTCCGGGCGAACTCCCGGAACGCCGCCTCGTCGAGGAGGGCGCCGACGCGCACGGTCTCGGACGCGCCCGGCTCCTCGCCGGAGACGGCGGAGGGATCCGGGGGGTGGAGCACCCTCCCCGAAGAATCGAGGACGAAGGCGAGCTCGACGAAAGGTCGTTCCGCGGCGAACGCATCGAGCGCGGAGTGCGATCCGGGGTCCGGAACCCGAGCGCCCAGGTCGGCCGCCAGTCGATCGAGCTCTCGCGCGAGGGAGTCGGCCGCGAGCCTCACTGCGCCTCGGGCACGCTCGCGTGCGCGGAGATGGTCCGACTCGAGGTCGCGCTGGAGCGCGAAGAGCCCATAGGCGGTGAGGGCAAGCGCCCCTCCGGCGACGAGGAGGGGGGCGGTCCGCGCTCGGCGACCCTGGCGCATCCGCAACCGTGAGGGGGGACAGGAGATTCTATTCCCCGTCGCGGCGCGGGCGCGGGGGTCAGCGCCGCCGGGCCTTCTTCGGCCCCTTCCGCGCTCGGGCGGCGGGACGGGCCTTCGCGCTCGGCCTCGACTTCGCGGGCTCCTTCGCGGGGCGGGCCGCCGCGACGACCTTCGCGGTGCCCACGGGCCCGGACTCCTCCCGGATGACGATGCCGCGCGCGCGCAGCTCCTCGATCAGGCGCTTCGCGGGGACGGAGGTCTCCTGGCGGAGCACGCCCGTCTCCTTGATCTCCCCGAAGGCGGACAGCCGGGCGACGGCCGCCGCGGGGAAGGCGGTGGTGCGCCCCATCGCCGAGATCCCCATCTCGGGCTCGCCGTGGTCGACGACCTCGAAGAGGCGGCGGACGCGCCGGCCCTTCTCGGATCCCGTCGCCCACACGCGGAGGAGGACCGCGTCGCGCCCGACCCCGCCGAGGGTGTTCTCGAGGAGCCGCTCGAAGACCGCCCGGGGCGCGACGTCGGCGGAGCCGACGCGCACGGGCTTCCGGGAGGCGAGGCCGAGGTCGAACATCGCCCGCATCAGGGCGGCGTGGCCGGGGTAGCGGATCGTCTTGTCGTCCATCTCCCGGACCTTCCCGGCCATCGTCTCCGGGAGGGTCGAGAGCCCCCC
>CBRGOK010000453.1:0-3869 GCA_967798035.1 uncultured bacterium | reverse complement strand
CTCGAAGCGCCGGCCCCTCGAGACCGCGAACGTCGTCGGGCGGCTCCCCGGATCGACGAGGCCCGAGGAGGCGCTCGTCTACACGGCCCACTACGACCACCTCGGCGTGGGCGTCGAGGAGGAGGGGGACGCGATCTTCAACGGGGCCGTCGACAACGGCAGCGGCTGCGCGACGGTGCTCGAGATCGCCCGGCTGTTCGCGACGCTGGGGAAGGCCCCGCCGCGCTCCGTCTACTTCCTCTTCCCGACCGCGGAGGAGCAGGGGCTGCGGGGCTCGGAGTACTTCGTCGCCCATCCTCCGGTGCCGCTCCCGAGGATCGCGGCGGACATCAACCTCGACGGGATCGACGTCGACGGGGAGCCCGCGGAGGTCCAGCCCGACGGCTACGAGCGCTGCACGTTGAAGGGGGTCGTCGAGGCGACCGCCCGCTCCCTCGGGGTCGCGCTCGTGCCCGACCCCCACCCCGAGCAGGGCTTGTTCTACCGGTCCGACCACTTCAACTTCGCCAAGGGCTCCGTCCCCGCGATCCGGCTGGGGACCGGGCTCCGGTTCGTCGGCAAGCCGGCGACCTGGGGCGAGGAGCGCTACGAGGACTACCGGAAGAACCGCTACCACCGCCCCGGCGACGAGTTCGACCCGGCGTGGGACCTCGAGGGGATGGTGAAGATGGCCCGGTTCGCCTTCGTCCTCGGCGCGACGATCGCGGACGGGGCGGAGATGCCCGCCTACCTGCCCGGCGACGAGTTCGCGAGACCGCCCGGCGGGAAGCCGGCGTCGCGGTGAGGGATCCCCGGGCGAGGGCCGAGGGCTCCCTCCCCCGCAGCTCCGTCGGATCCTCCGAGCCCTAGTCGTCCCCGCAGCCCTGGAACTGCGCCACCGGCAGGCCGCTCGGGACCGCGGCCGGGACGAGGTCGCAGAAGTCCAGCACGCGCTCGTCGAGCAGGGCCTGGGCCACGAACGCCGACAGCTCGTTCAGCTCCTTCTTCGTCAGCGAGAGCGGGCTCGCCAGCAGCGGGTCGATTCCCGCCGCGAGGACCGGATCGATCGGTCCGACGGAGAGGTCCGCCGGCACGTCGTTCTCCTCCGGATCGTAGTCGGCCACGGAATCCAGCACGTCGAGGTGGTGCTCGATGGCCGCCTCGATCGAGCCGAACGCGCCGTTGTGGAAGAAGGCGGGCGCGACCGCGAGGTTGCGGAGCGGCGCCGTCCGGAACATGTACCGCAGCGAGGGGTCGCCCGTCGTCTGCTCCACGCCGAAGTCCTCGTTCGCCCCCGGGCCGTCGAAGATCACGTCGCCGAGGCCCACGCCGAAGCCCGGGAAGAGCTGCGGGCCGCCGATGCGGTGCAGCTCAAAGTCGCTGAACATCTCGTTCGAGGGCCCCGCCACCGCGTGGCACGCGACGCAGCCGGCCTTGCCGAAGAAGAGGAGGGCCCCCCGCTTCTGCTTCGCCGTCATCGCGTCGTGATCCCCCCGGGCGAATCGGTCGATCGGGGCGTCCGCGCCGGGGAGCGACATCTGGAACTCGGCGATCGCCTCCCGGCGCATGGCGATCGTGATCCCCCCGGGGGGGAGCGGCACGCCGCCGTTGAACGCCGCGCCGAAGAGGACGCGGTAGGCCTCGATGGCGTTCAGCCGGGCGTCGACCGCGTCCTGGATCGGGAAGTTGTGGAACCCGGTCGCGTCGGGGGCCGGCAGGGTCTCCCCGTGGCCGTCGTCGAACTGGAAGTGGGCGGGGCCGAAGGGTCCCGGGTTCGCCGTGATGCCGGTGAACCCGGCCATCTCGACGAGCTCCGTCGAGGGGAGGGAGCCCTGGGCCTGGAGGAGGGTCTGCGTCGTCGAGACGACGTTCTCCGGCGGCGGGAACTTGAAGCCGAGCGAATTGTCGAAGGGGTCGCCCGACAGCGCCACGAATCGCGCCGTCCACATCAGGGCCGGATAGAACTCCGTGTTGGCGACGAGGGGCGAGCGTCGCTGGTTGCGGGGCCCGGCCCGACCGGGGCCGACCACGCCGTTGTTGTCCACCCCGATCGCCATCGGCTGGGAGTCGCCGAATCCGAAGGCGGGGGAGTGGCAGCCCGCGCACGAGTTGTCGCTGTGGAGGCCGAGGATGCTGTCGAAGAAGAGGAGCCTCCCGACCTCGACCTTGTCCGGATCGAGCGGCCTCCCGAGGCGCGCTTCGAGGGACGCCTCGACCTCCCCCGTGAACCCGGCCGCCGCCAGGACCTCCGCCAGCTGGGCGTCGAGCGTCTGGCCCGACTGAGGAGAGGTCGCGACCGTCGCGGCGAGAAACGCAGCGACGACCGCGCACGGGGTCAGGACGCGCCGCACCTGGTGCCGAAGCGCGAGATCGGTCCTTCGCTCGACCATGGCGTTCACCTCCGTCGGACACGTCCGGAGACCCGGGGGACTCCGGATGCGCCCGACACCGAGCTAGGCGGGGCCGGGGCGCGCGGATTCTCATGGAGTCCCCGCCGCCGGACCATCGGGGACTCCCCGGACGCCGGGAGGGGGGGATGCCCCGGTCACTTCGCGCGCGCGCGCGGGTTTTCCTGGAGCGCGGCGAGCATCCGAAACACCGTCCGCGCCACGCGCCGGATCTTGTCCCCGTCGATCTTCTCCGGGTCGTCGGTCGGCTCGTGGTAGTCGGCGTGGGGGCCGTTGCTGAGGAAGGCGATCGGGATGCCGAGCTTGGCGAAGTTGGCGTGGTCGGAGCGCGCGTAGTACCCGTCGTTGCTCCCGATGTCGGTGAAGCCTTCCTCCCGCGCCATCTCCTTCGCCAACCTCGCGGCGCCATTGTAGGCCGGGTGGGTCTCGTCGAACGGCGTGACCAGGATCCGGTGTCCCGCCTCCCGGCCGATCATGTCGAGGTTGAGGTCGAGGACCGGCTTCCCGTCCTGCGGGAACCACGGGTCCTCGACGAAGGCCTGCGACCCCCAGAGCCCCCTCTCCTCGCCGGAGACCCAGATCAGCAGGACGGAGCACGCGAGGGGCCCGTGCACGGCGAGGGCCTCGGCCAGGGCGAGGAGCCCGCAGGTCCCCGACGCGTTGTCGTCGGCGCCGTTGTAGATCCGACCGTCGGAGCCGACGCCGAGGTGGTCGTAGTGGGCGGAGACGATCACCACCTGCTTCGAGATCTCGGGATCGCTCCCCGGCCAGAAGCCGACGACGTTCTCGCAGTCGAGCGTGACGTCGCTCTTCATGCGGCGCGTCTCGGCGAACCGGATCGGCAGCGCCTGTCCGCTTTCCGGCTCCCCGCCGCCCGCGAGCGCGAGGAGCTGGTCGATGCTCCGGTCCGGCAGGTAGACCCGCGGGAAGACCGGCTCCTTGCTCGGCCGGCTGGGCTGTCCCGCCCGCATCAGGTCCGTCCAGAGCCGGAAGACCAGGCCCCCGGAGGGATCGCCGCCGAGATTCACGACGTGGATCGTGGACAGGACGCCGACGGCGCCCGCCTTGCGCAGCCCCACCATGAGATCGGTCAGGGAGGCCTTGGGATCCGTGGACAGGGCCCACCGGCCCTTCAATGCGGCGCCCGCCCTCTCGAGGGAGCCCTCCGCGACCTTCCCGAGGTAGACGACCTCCGCGTCCAGGTCGTAGGTCTCGACGTCCTGCGGGGAGAAGGAGTAGTCGCGGGCGAACGCGAACTCGACCTTTCCGTCCCCCCGCGCCGCGGACGCGGCGCAGCCGGCCTCGTCCACGACGCGCCGCTTGAGCGCGTAGGTCTGGAACCACCCCTCCTTCGCGCCCGGCTTCCAGCCGAGCCTCTCGAGGCGATTGCGGATGAAGCGGGCCGTGAGGCGCTGGCCGACGCTGGGCGTGTCGCGGCCGGCCGTGTCGTCGCACGCGACGAACTGGACGTCGGCGAGTATC
>CBRGOK010000452.1:0-3870 GCA_967798035.1 uncultured bacterium | reverse complement strand
CTCCCGGTCTTCCGAGAAGGTCGGGGTGAGCGCGGTTGGGGGCCCGCCCGGAACGGGGGTGCCTCTCCTCTCGAAGGTGGCCCGCAGCGCCTCGACGAGGCGCGTGCCGTCGAACGCGACGGTGCGGGAGAGGAACCAGAGATCGTAGAAGTCCCGGAGGCGGCTGTTCGCCATGTCGAGGGCGACCATGGCCTGGACCTTCTCGGCGACCGCGCTCTCGATCGGATAGGCGAGGATCGTCGGAGGAGGCCCGTCGAGGAGCGCCGGATACTCGACCGGATCTGGACCGGGAACAACGGCGTCGCCGAAGCCGAAGTCCACCTGCCAGAAGAGGCGCGCATTGCCGAGACGCCCGTGGAACCGGAAGCGCCAGCCCTCGTACTCGGCTTCCTTGCGGATCGGCTCCGCCCGGATCGTCTCCGGGTCGAACTGCAGCCCGTCGTCGGGAACGGAGATCGCGAGACAGTCGCGGATCACGGCCTCGAGGCGCTCCCGGGACGCGGGCCGCGTTCCGGCGAGGTCGATGTCGAGCGTCGGCCGGGCGGGGGAGGCCGACCAGACCCGGAGCATCAGCGCCCCCTTTAGGAGGAACGCCTCCCGGTGGCGCGAGCGGCCGAGGCGATAAAGGAACCGCTCCATCGCGTAGTGCTGCAGGAGCTCGTTGAACGGTCGCTTCCGCTCCTTCGCGAGGTTGAGGAGGCGCGCGTGGATGGAGTGGGGGAGATTCGAGGGTCGGCGCGCCCTCACACCATCGCCTCGAGGTACGGCCGCAGGACCTTCTCGACGCGGCAGACCCGGGCGAACCGCAGGAGATCCGCCGGCCTCGAACGCTTCCGGATCCGGCAGAGGCGCAGGGCCTCGATCGCGACGTCGAGGCCGATGCGGTTGCGGAACTTGAAGCAGTCGGCGACCGTCTTCTCCGGACCGAACACCCGGACGGGGACCCCGTCGACGCGGTGCGTCTCGACCCCGGCGAAGAAGGCCTCGCGTGCGAACTGGTGGGCCCGGAGAGGGGGAAAGTCGAGGCGGGGCGGCTTGCTGCCCCGCGGAAGGGCGATGTCGACCGCGTGCGGGATCTGGGTCGTAATCCCGTGGTGGTGGAGAGCCGAGACGAGGCAGACGACCGCCTGCGGGACGCGCAGGGCCACCGTCACGAGGTCGGGATCGCCGAGGGGGCCCTGTGCGGCGAGCCGGTAGAGCCCCCGGCTCAGCCGGACCAGCCGTCCCGAGTCCCTGAGGGTGTAGAGGGCGCGAGGATGAACGCCGAGGGCGATCGCGCGGGAGGTCCGGAGGATGCCGCCGTTCCGCCGGAACAAGGTTTCCGCTTCCGGGTGCTTGGAGGGGGCCGGCATGGGCGGATAAGAATAGCCCCACTTATCGACAAGTGAAGGTATTTCTATCCAGCCGGGTCTCCCCTGCAGGGGGCCGCACGGAAGTCGCGTCCCGCCCTCCGGTACGTCGGCGAACGGCTCAGGCCCCGGCGCCGTGGCGGGAGGTCGCGCCCGGGGTGAGCCGCGGGCGGCGGGGGCGGAAGGAACGCGGGGGCGCCGCGACCCACGTGGGTCGCTCTAGCCCCCCGACACGGCCTGCAAGATCGTGAGGGTGTCCCCCTCGGCGACGGGGCGGTCCAGGCCGGCGAACCAGCGGGTGTTCGTCCCGTTGTGCAGGCAGAGCACGTGCTGCCGGAACGCCCCGGCCTCGTCGAAGAGGTGGACGCGCAGCGCCGGGCAGCGCCGCACGAGGTCCTCGAGGGCCTGCGCGAGCGTCGCGCCCTCGACCTCGAGGAGACGCTTCCCCTGGAGGATGTCGCCGAGGACGCTCGGCAGCTCGACCCGGACCCGGGCCAAGGGCCCTACTCGACGAAGACGGCGACCGTGAGGACGCGGGGAAGCATTCCCGGGAGCGTGCGCCAGGACTCGCCCCCGTCGGCGCTCGCGTGGAGGGTCCCCGAGGTCGTGCCGAGGTAGAGGCCGCAGGGGTCGAGGGAGTCGGCGACGAGGGAGGAGCGGAGCACGCCCGCGTAGGCGTGCTCGGAGGGGAGGCCCTTGCCGAGGGGCTCCCAGGAGTCCCCCTCGTCGCGGCTGCGGAAGACGCGGAGTTTCCCTTCGGCCGGGATCCGGTACTGGTCGGCCTCGAGGGGAACGAGGAAGAGCGACTTCGTGCGGCGGTCGATCGCGATCGGAAAGCCGAAACGGGAGGGGAGCCCCTTCTCGATCCTCTCCCACGAATCGCCCCCGTCGCGGGTGCGGAAGACGCCGTTGTGCTCCTGCCGCCAGATCCGCTTCGGGTCGCCCGGGTCTTGCGCGAGGCCGTGGACGCAGAAGCCGATGTCCTTGTCCTCCGCGTCCTCGAGGATGAGGGGCACGCCGTGGTTCTTCGGCGTCCAGGATCCGCCGCCGTCCTCCGAGCGGAAGACGCCGACCGCCGAGATCCCGCACCAGAGCCGATCGGGGTCCTTCGGGTCGGAGAGGAAGGCGTGGGCGCAGAGTCCGCCGTTTCCCGGGAACCACCGGCTCCGCGTGGGGTGGCTCGTGAGGCCCTCGACGAGCGACCATGACTCCCCCCCGTCGCGGCTGCGGAAGAGCCCCGCCTCGTCGACGCCCGCGTAGAGGGTTTCGCCGGCGCGGGCGAAGGTCCAGATCTGGTTCAGCTTCCACCCGCTCGCCTCCTCGTAGCGGGGGCCCTTCTCGACCTGCCGCCAATCCGTCAGGTTTTTTGAGCGCTGGATCGCCGCGCCGTAGACGTCGCTCGCCGTCGCGAGGAGCCAACCTCCTTCGGGGTCCCGCCCGACGGCGGTCACCTTCCACCCCTTGAAGAGGGGTCCCTCCAGGGACCACTCGCGGCGATCCTTCGAGCGGTAGACGAACCCCCCCTTTGACGTGCCGACGACGACGGTGACGCTCATAGCGCGCTCTCTCCCTTCGATCGCCCTTCCCGTGGGGGGCCCCCGAGGGGCTCCGCCGCCGGGCCGGCGGCGAGTGTAGCGCGCCTCGGGACGCCCACGGTCAATCGCGCCCGGTCACGGCGCCTCGCACCACTTCTTGAGCATCAGCAGGGTCTCGCCCCAGGCGAAGTTGCAGAACCCGAAGAACTCGCTCTCGTCGTCCCAGCCCGAGTGCCGGAACTCGAGGACCGCGAGCCGCTTCCTGGGAGAGGCGATCCCGAGCCAGGGGCCCGGGTTCTCCCTCTCGGAGATCTCGAAGAGGATGCGCGTGCCGGTCCAGGCCGAGGCGGGGCTGCGCCGGGGATGGTCGCTCACGATCTGCCACTCGACGCGCTTGTCCTTCGTCCGGTCGAGGACCTTCATCCGCACGTCGCCGTGCTCCCCGCCCGGGCTGTGGGAGAGGAAGAGGCCCTCCTTCGTCTCGGTGGAGGTGTGTGGCGCCCACCATTTGCCGAGGCCCTCGGCCGTGGCGAGCCCTTCGTAGACCTTGGACGCGGGGGCTTCGATCCAGACCTGGTGTTGGATGGTCGCCATGTCGAGTCTCCTTCGGGCCGGGGTCGTTCCGGCTCCGTGATATCACGTGGAAACAGGTACGGAGCTGGCGGCCGGCCGGATCGGCCTCACCCGCGGGGAGCTCTACCCCTACTTCGCGGCCGGAGCCCCGCCGTCTGCCTCTTTCTTCCCCTCGGGCTTCGGCCGGAGGTAGGGGCCGAGGTGGGCCATCTCCTCCTCGACCTCCTCGGGGGAGGAGCAGGTGACGGCGACCTCGTGGCGGATGCGGGCGAGGAGCTTCCCGCGGGCGATCCAGAGGCGGTTGCGGTCCTGGGGGCTGCCGGCGAGATGGCCCTGGAGGACCTCGTAGTAGGGGGAGCCCTCGCTCTTCAGGTGGGCGAAGGCGCGCTCGAGCAGCTCGACGGCCCACTCCC
>CBRGOK010000451.1:0-3874 GCA_967798035.1 uncultured bacterium | reverse complement strand
CTGGACGAGGCGGATCTTCCCGGCCGCGTGGATCCCTCCCCCGAACCAGGCGAAGTTGCCGGCCGTCCCGTTTCCCTGGACCAGGTTCCCCTCGACGAGGACCTGGCCCGGCGAGGAGAGCCACATGCCGGCGCCCGAGCTGTGGGAGTTGCCCGAGATCACGTTCCCGACGATCTCCGCGCCCTCGCACGCCCCCGCGAGGGAGATCCCGCCGCCGGCGGCGCCCCAGCACCAGACCGGCTGGAAGTTCGCCTCGATCGCGTTCCCGACGATCCGCGGCGAGGCCGCGACGACTTCGATCCCCGCCCCGTCCAGGCAGTCGGAGTTCTCCCGGATCCGGTTCCCCGCGATCAGCGGGGAGGCGCCGTTCTCGACGAGGAGTCCGCCGGCGAGCCCGTTCTGGATCGTGAAGCCGGAGAGCGCGGCGGTCGCCGGCTCCCCGTTCCCGAACCGCACGACGGGAACCGGGAGGAATCCCCCGTCGATCGTCGTCGCGAGCGGCCCGTCCGTGCTCCGGACCGTGATCCCCCGTCCGAGGAAGTCGATCGTCTCGACGAAGAGTCCCGGCGAGACGAGCACCGTGTCCCCGTCGATCGACGCCAGGATCGCCTCCTGGATCGTCGCGCACTGCGAGGGGACGAGGCGGGTCGTCTGGGCCTGCGCGGCCCCCGCCGCGATCGCGAGGAAACCCGCGAAACCGGTTCTCTTCACGGCCGTTCTCCGATTCACAGGAGAAGGAGGTCGAGTCCGGCGGACATCGACCCGGGCACGACGAGCGGTCCCGGGTCGACGACGTACCACTGGAAGTAGACGTGCGTCCCCACGAAGACGGTGCTCGTCGGCAGCGGGAGCGCGACGGCGGCCGCGCTGGCGAACGGGCCGATTCCCGAGGTGACCCGCGTCGTCAGGACCACGGGGGCGACGAGGAGGGAGCAGCTCGGCAGGCCGAGGAAGCCCAGGCCGAGCGGCAGGGGCGAGGGTCCCCACGACTGGTTCGAGAACCCGGTGATCAGAACGGCGACTCTTCCCGGGGGGACCTTCGTCACGAGGAGGGAGAAGGACTGCGTGGCCGGATACGGCGCGGGTCCGAGGACCGGCGAGCCGCCGAGCGCGGAGATCCGCGGCACCTCTCCTCCCGGGCCGGGACATCCGGCCCCGAAGAGGCTCGAGCCCGGGGGAACGCCGGCGACCGAGAAGACGTGGACGCTGCCCGCCAGGGCCGCGCCGAGCGGGTCCGCTCCCGGCGCACCGACGGCGACGTCGAGGAGGCCGTCCCCGTCGACGTCTCCCGGGCCGGAGACCGACCAGCCGAAGGCGTCGCCCGGCGAGGGCCCCTGGAGGGTGAGCACGGGCACATCCGAGATCGGGATCCCCGGGAAGACGCGCGCGTACCCGGCGCCTCCCGCGAGCGGGGACTCCGGCGCGCCGACGATCCAGTCGAAGAACCCGTCGGCGCCGAGGTCCCCTCCCACGATCGCGAGGGAGGCGCCGAACCAGTCGAGGGACGACGACCCGTCCACGCCCTGCATGACGGTCCCGTATGTGCCGGACAGCACCACGGCGAGGCCCTCCTCCGCGCTCGACCCCCTCGGTAACCCGACGATGTAGTCGCTCGTCCCGTCGAGGTCGACGTCGCCGGGGCCGAGGACGGCGTGTCCCGCCCAGGCGCCCGGGGCTCCGATCACGGTCCGGAGGACGGAGCCGTTCGAGCCGGAGAAGACCCGCGCCGAGCCCGCCGCGAATCCGCCCTGGGAGTCGGTGGGCGCCCCGACGATCACGTCTCCGAACGCGTCCCCATCGAGGTCCCCCATCGCCCCCACCGCGTACCCGAAGGAGTCGCCCGGCGCGCTCCCGTTGAGCGCGAGGAGGGGAGTGCCGTCCGAGCCCGAAAAGACGCGGGCGTAGCCGGCTGGCGCCCCCGCTCCCTGGCGCGGCGCGCCGACGATCAGGTCGGACGTCGTCCCGAGGACGATGGGCCCCGCGGACGCGACCGCGGCCCCGAAGCGGTCCCCGGGGAGACTGCCGGAGAAGGTGTGGAGGATCGCCCCCGACGCTCCCGAGAAGACGCGGACGTAGCCGGGGCCTCCGTTGCCGTCCTGCGGGGCGCCGACGATCCATTCGGCGATCCCGTCTCCGTCGAGGTCTCCTGCGGACGCGACCGACATCCCGGCCGCGTCTCCCGGCGCGAGGCCGACGATCGAGGCGAGGAGGGCTCCGTCGGCTCCCGAGTGGACCCGCGCGCTCCCCGCGTCCGCGAGCCCGCCCGGGTCCGCTCCGGGCGCGCCGACCAGGATGTCCGGAACGCCGTCTCCGTTGACGTCCCCGACTCCGGCGACCGACGTGCCGAAGAGTTCGTAGGGAGCCGTCCCGTCGATCTGGAGCAGGGGGTAGCCCTGGCCCCGGACGGCGTCGAGCGCGAGCGCCGGCGCCAGGGCGCCTGCCGCAACGACGCGCAGGATCCGGAGCGCGCGGCCCTCGAGTTTCCCCACTCCCCGACGATTGCGCTGCGGCCGTCGCCCGACCGGACGGATCCCCGTTGCGCTCATGCGCGTGCCTCCGAGCGAAACGAACGACGGCGACGAGCGCGTGGGATCCTATCGGTGGAGGGAATGGTTGGAAAGGTGGTCGCCGGGGGCGTCGCGATCCCGCCTCACCGGTCCGCAGCCCCCTCGCGCAGGAGCGCGGCGAGCTCGCTTCCCGGGGTCGACGCCGCGAGGGCGCGACCGCGGGCGGTTGCCGCCTTCTCCCGCGCCTTCCCCGCGGCCGCCGCGTCCCCTCCGGCCAGCGAGACTCGGGCCCTGCGCTCCTCGAGCAGGCTCTCGTTCCACCAGGCCGCCACGCGGACCTCCGCGGCGCCGAGACGGCTCGCGACGGCGAAGTCCGAAGACCCCACCTCACGAGCCTTCGCGGCCTCGTCCCCCCGCCCGAGGCCCGAGAGCCCCGCGGCCCCCAGCAGGGCGCAAACACCGCGCCCCGCGAGGAAAGCCGGGTCGGAGTCGGCCGCCTGTAGGGCTTTCGTCAGGTGGCCCTCGGCGGCGTCGAGGTCGCGCAGGGCGGCGGAGGCGTCGCCGGCCGCGAGCGCCCGGGCCCCCGCCTCCAGCCCCTCGAGGGCGAGCGCGCCACTCGCGAAGGTCACCGTCGGCGCCGCCGTCGCCGCTCGCCGAAGGTCGAGGATCGCCTCGCGCCGTCCCGGGAGGACCGTCCAGGCCGCCGACCTGGAGGCGGCCGCGCTCGGCCTGGCCGCTCCCCCCCATGAACTCGACCGCCTCGGCGGAGAGGAACATCGCCCGCTCCCCGTCGCCCGCCTCGGACGCCATCCGCGCGAGCAGGAGTCGCGCCTCGACATGCGACGGCTCGATCTCGAGGACGGTCCGGCAGAGGCGCTCGGCGAGACGGGTGTCGCCGCGCAGCCAGGCGAGGAGCCCGAGCCCCCACGCGGTCTTCTCCGACGGCACAGGACCGGCTCCCGCTGGCTCCTGCGACAGGTCCGCGACCGCATTCACGCGAAGCTGTTCGATCCCGGGAGAAGGCGCCTCGCCGGGCCGCGTTCCCTCGCGCACGAGGACCCCGCGCGCCAATCCCCGCTCGAACCGGGCTTCGGAAAGATCCGGGGCCAGCTCGAGGGCACGGTCGAACGCGCGGGCGGCCTCGTCCATGCGGCCCTGGGCAGCGTGGATTCGCCCGAGGTAGAGGCTCGCGCGCGCGACGTCGGAGTGCTCCGCGAAGGCGAGCGCCGCGCGCCTCGCCTCCTCGAGCACCGCCGCCGCCTCCGCGGGCCGGCGCCGCGAGCGAAGCGCGCGCGCGTGGTCGAGAGCGCCGCCCACGGTCTCCGCCAGGACGAGCGCGCGCTCGGCGGACGCCCGGCGCTCGCGCG
>CBRGOK010000450.1:0-3888 GCA_967798035.1 uncultured bacterium | reverse complement strand
AGGGCCGCGCGCCCGGGAAGGCGCGCCGTGATCGCGGCCCCGAGCGCGAGGCAGAAGCCGGCCGAGGGGAGATAGAGGAGGCGCTCGCCGAACATCGCCCCCGTCGCGAAGGGGAGATTCGAGGCGGGGAGCCAGGCGAGGAAGGACAGACAGAGGCAGTGGCCCAGCGCCGGCCGGCGTCGGAGGGCGAGGATGGATCCGCCGACGGCGAGGAGGGCGAGGAGCCCGGGGAGGAGCACGGCGGGATCGCCCGCCCCGCGGACGGGGATCACCGCGAGGCCGTACTCGGCGGAGAGGCGCAGGGGAGAGGCGAGGAGCGCGATCCCTCTCGAGACCAGGGGGAGGGCGTTCGCCAGGCGCACGTCGAGGGGCTCGAGGAGGAGCGGGTTGTCGAGCTTCTGGGAAGGGAGGTAGTCGGGCGCGAGCGTCCCGAGGACGGCGCATCGGAGGACGAGGTGGAGCGCCCCGACCGCCGCGAAGGCGATCCAGGCCGGCAGGGCGGCCCGGATCCGTTCGCGCACGCCCGCCGGCCCCGGCCGGACCGCGAGGTGGTCGAGGCCGCCGAGCGCGGGGAGCGCGACGGCCCCCCCCGGGCTGTGGGTCGCGAGGACGAAGTGGGCGCGCCCGCCCCGGGTCCGCCCGTCGCGGAGGCCGCTTCCCCTCGCGTGGGCGAGGAGCGAGAGGATCCCGAAGAGGGCCGCGAGCGACTCGGCGCGACCGACCGCGTCGGCGAGGACCTCCGTGTGGACGGGATGGACGGCGAAGAGGATCCCCCCCGCGAGCGCCGCCGGGACCGAGCCGAGCAGGAAGCGCCCGAAGGCGAAGACCGCCGCCGCGCAGGCCGCGTGCGCGGCGAGGCCGAAGGCGTGGTAGGCGGCGGGGCGCTCCCCCGCCAGGAGGTAGGTCGCCCCGAGCGTGAAGGAGGGGATCGGGCGCCACAGGGCCTGGGTCTCCCGCGCCTCCTGCCAGTAGGGGCGCGCGAGGAGGCGCAGGAGGTTCCCGGGTTCCTCCCGGACAGAGCGGATGGAGGGGTTGCGCTCGACCTGCTGCTTCCCGTCCTTGCAGAGGTCGTTCCGGAGGACGGGGGCCCCGGCGAGGAGCGCGACCCCGGCGACGAGGGCGAGGGGGCGCGCGCGCCCCCTCATTTCCCCTTCTTCTCTCCCTCGAGCTGGTCCTTCGCCCAGAAGTACTCCCGGGTCGCGTACGCCTCGGCGACGATCTTCGCGCAGACCTCCTTCGCCTTCGCCCCGTCGTTGCGCTGCAGGGCGGCGCGCGCCTCGCCGAAGAGCGCCTGGCCCCGGGCGCGCTGCTTCTTCCAGAGGACGTCGTAGGCCGCGAAGGCGGGCTCGGCCGCCTTCGTCCCGCGGCACGATTCCCGGAAGGCGCAGAAGTCGGCCACCCAGGAGTCGTCCCGCGCCGCCGCGACCCGCGGCGCGATCTTCTTCGCCGCCTCCCCCGCCGACTTCTCGGCGGCCGCGCCGATCTCCTTCGCCTGGCGGCGCTGGCCCTCGTCCTTGGCGAGCTTCTCGGCGCGGGCGGCGAGGATCGCCGCGTCCCCGAGGCGCCCCTCCCCTCGCGCCGCCTTCGCGGCCTCGAGGGCGGCCCCGGCGTCGTCCGTCGTCATCGACTCGAGCCAGTCGACCGCCTCCGGGAGGGGGGAGAGGGCGAACTGGTGGCCGAGGGCCTGGGGCGCGTAGAGGCGCAGCCGGTTGAATCCCGCCCGCTGGAAGACGCGGAAGGCGTCGAGCCCCTGCGCGAACTCGACGACCGGGTCCGCCTTGCCGTGGAGGACGGCGATCGCGACCTCGCGCTGGGCCCGCGCCCTCGTCTCATCCTTCGGGAAGCTATCCGGCTCGCTCCTCAGCCACACCCCGGACGACATCGGGAAGGCCCCGGCGAAGCGGTCGGGGAAGTTCATCAGGACGTCCCAGGCGAGGAAGCCCCCCTGCGAGTGCCCGCCGACGAACGCCTTCCTCACCTTCCACTCCTTCGCGACCTCGTCGAAGATCTCGGCGACCCCCTTCGCGCTCCCCTCGTCGAAGTTGTGCGCCCCGTCCCCCTCGCCCGGGTTGGGGCCGTCGGGGCCGAGGAGGAGGTCGTCCGCGAACCACCCGGCGCCGACGACGGTGTCGACGTAGGCCCGACCGCTCATGTTCGAGCCGTGGAGGATGAGGAGGGCGCGGGTCCCGCGCTTCCCGTCGTAGGACTTCGGGACTCGCAACGTGTAGGTCCAGCCGTTGCGCGCCTTGAGGTCGACGACCTTCCAAGGCTCGGCCCGAATTCCCCCCCCCTGGCCCTGGGGCCCCCCCCCCTTCCCCTGCGCCCCTTGAAGGAGGAGGGGGAGCGAGACGAGGAGGAGGGGGATCACCGCGCCCTCCGGAACGGGCGGAAGGGGTTCGCGATCGGGATGCGGCGCCCGACGCCGAAGGCCTTGCCGGTGACCTTGATCCCGGGCGGGCCCTGCCGGCGCTTGTACTCCGCGCGTGCGATCCGGCGGAAGGCGTCCTCCACGGCCGCGGGGGGGAAGCCCTCCGCGACCAGCTCCTCGGGGGTGGCGCGGCGCTCGACGATCGCGTCGACGAGGGGGCTCACGACGGCGTAGTCGAAAGGCTCCACGTGGTCGGTGCGCAGCTCGGGGGAGGGCGCCGCGGCGAAGACCGACTCGGGGATGAGCGTCCTCCCCGCCCGTGCATTGAACCGCCGCCCGAGCGCGTAGACCCCCGCCTTGCTCACGTCGGAGAGCGGGGCGAGCCCCCCCGCCATGTCCCCGTAGAGCGTGCAGTAGCCGAGCGCGACCTCCGTCTTGTTCCCCGTCGAGAGGAGGAGGCGCCCCTCCCGGTTGCTGATCGCCATGAGGACGAGCCCGCGCACGCGCGCCTGGACGTTCTCGAGGGGGAGCGACCCTTCGGAGCCCGCGAGCGTGGCGCCGAGGGAGGTCTCGAGGGCGCGCAGCGGCCCCTCGATCGGGATGCGCCGCAGCTCGATGCCGAGGCTCTCCGCGATCGCGGAGGCGTCCCGCGTCCCCCGCTCGCTCGAGTAGCGGGAGGGGAGGGAGAGGGCGAGGACGTTCCCCGGGCCCAGCGCTTCCGCCGCGAGGCAGGCGGCCACGGCCGAGTCGATGCCGCCCGAGAGGCCGAGGACCGCCTTCGAGAAGCCGTTCCTCGTCGCGTAGGTGCGGAGCCCGACGACGAGCGCGCGGAGCACCTCCTCCTCCTCCGAGAGGCGCGGGGGCTCGATCGGCGGAGCCTCCCCCCGGTCGAGGTCGAGGTCGAAGACGAGGAGCCGGGGCTCGAAGGGGGGGACAGCGGCGATGAGCTCCCCGCGCCGGTCCACGGCGAAGGAGCCCCCGTCGAAGACGAGCATCCCCTCCCAGCCGTCCTCGCAGCCGACGCCGTTCACGTAGAGGAGGGGGAGGCCCGTCTCCCTCGCGCGCGCGCGGGCGACCCCGGCCCGCGCCTCGCTCTTGCCGGCGTGGAACGGGGAGGCCGAGAGGTTGGCGAGGAGGCGCGCCCCCTGCCCCGCGAGGAGGCGGCTCACCTTGCAGTCGTAGGCGTCGTCCCACATGTCCTCGCAGATCTCGAAGCCGACGACCTCCCCCGCGACGCGGTGGGCCCGCCTCTCTGCGGCGGGGGCGAAGTAGCGCCGCTCGAAGAAGACGTCGTACTCGGGAAGGAGGGTCTTGTGGACGACGCCGACGAGGTCGCCGTCCTCGAGGATGGCCGCGGCGTTGTGGAGGATCGGATGCCCCTCCGGCGTCGCGCGTCCCCGGTCCTCGTCGACGAAGCCGACCGCCGCCGCGATCCCGCGGGTCGCCGGGAGGATCTCCCGGTCGAGGACCCGGCGGTTCTCCTCGACGAATCCCGGCTCGAGGAGGAGGTCGAGGGGAGG
>CBRGOK010000449.1:0-3894 GCA_967798035.1 uncultured bacterium | reverse complement strand
CGCGGGGTTGCCGACGAGGACCTCGGAGGCGCCGTCCCCGTCGAGGTCCCCCAGGCCCGCCACCGAGAACCCGAAGAGCTCCCCCGATCCGCTCCCGTCGATCTGGAGGAGGAGGGCGCCGTTCGTCCCGGAGAGGACGTAGACACTCCCGCCATCGAAGAGTCCGCCGGGGTCGGCGAAAGGCGAGGCGACGAGGATGTCGGGCTTCCCGTCGCCGTTGACATCGCCCGCGCTCGACACCGACAGGCCGAAGGAGTCCCCCCGTCCGAAGCCTGTGAGGTGCAGGACCTCTGTCTGGGCCGGGAGGAGGGCGGGGGTTGCGAGGAGTGCGACGAGGAGGAGGGAGGCGCGCTTCCCCCCCTCTCCCCCTCCCATTTCGGTTCGCGGATTCCGCATGATCCTCTCCGCCGAGGATCCTCTCCAGGGACCGCGCTGGGCCGCGTATCGGCGCGGAAACGCTTGTCGCTTTAGGGGAAGTTCCCTCTCACGTGAAACGGCGGGTCGGGAGAGGGGTCCGGGCCCGATCCCATTCGCCCGGCCTCGCCGGGGCTCGCTTGCCGCGGGGGGCGCGCCCTCCGGAGAATCCCGGCATGCCCGAGCCCGAAGCCCCCGCCGACGCCGCGCCCCCCGCGCCCGGCCCCGTCGTCGTCCAGCCGGTCGCGAAGGTCGAGGAGAGCTATCCGGAGACCCTCTTCGTCTTCCCGCTCCGCCGGGCGGTCGGCTTCCCGAACCTCCTGATGCCGGTCGTCGCGGAGGCGGGCAAGCCCCTCGAGATCCTCGAGAAGGCCCGGGCGCAGTCGGAGTTCCTCGCCCTCGTGCTGCGGCGGGACCTGGAGGGGGAGGGGATGGGCCCGGAGGACCTGCACAAGGTCGGGGTCCTCGTGCGGGTCCTCAAGGTCGTCCGGCTCCCCGACGGGAACGCCTCGGCGGTGTGCCAGGGGGTGAAGCGCATCGCCCTCGAGCGGTTCCTCCGCGTCGAGCCCTACCCGATCGCGCGGTGCCGGATCCTCGAGGAGACGAACCCGGGCGGGCCCGAGGTCGAGGCGCTCGTCCGCAACGTCCGCAACCTCCTGCGCTCGATCGTCGAGAAGTCCCCCTCCTTCGGCGAGGAGTTCTCGATGGCGGCCCTGAACATCGACTCCGCCTCCCACCTCGCCGACTTCGCCGCGGCCTACTTCGTGCGGGACCCGGCGAAGAAGCAGAAGGCGCTCGAGACGACGGACGTGAAGGAGCGCCTCCGCTTCCTCGACGAGGCGCTGACGACGGAGGAGGCCTACCTCGAGCTCGGGGAGCGGATCCAGAAGGAGATCCGGGAGAAGGTCGAGAAGGCGCAGAAGGAGTACTTCCTGCGCGAGCAGCTGAAGATCATCCGCCGGGAGCTCGGGGAGGAGAAGGACCGCCCGACCCGGGAGCGAGAGGAGTTCGCCGGGCGGATCGCGAAGGCGGGGATGCCCCCCGAGGCCGAGCGACGGGCGCGCGAGGACCTCGACCGGCTCGGGATCGTCCCGACCGAGTCGGCCGAGTACCCCGTCGTCCGCAACGCCCTCGAGCTGATGGTGTCGCTCCCCTGGTCGACCGTGACGGAGGACCGCGCCGACCTCGAGGCGGCCGCCCGGGTCCTCGAGCAGGACCACTACGGGCTGGAGGAGGTGAAGGAGCGGATCCTCGAGTTCCTCGGCGTGCGCAAGCTCCGGGAGAAGCACAGCGGCCCGATCCTGTGCTTCGTCGGCCCCCCGGGGGTCGGCAAGACCTCCCTCGGCCAGTCGATCGCGCGGGCGACGGCCCGCAAGTTCACGCGCCTCTCCGTCGGCGGCATGCGCGACGAGGCGGAGATCAAGGGGCACCGGCGGACCTATGTCGGCGCGCTGCCCGGCCGCATCCTCCAGGGGATCAAGAACGCCGGCTCGGCGAACCCGGTCTTCATGCTCGACGAGCTCGACAAGATCGGGAAGGACTTCCGCGGCGACCCGGCCGCGGCGCTCCTCGAGGTCCTCGACCCCGAGCAGAACCGCGTCTTCCTCGACCAGTACCTCGACGTCCCCTTCGACCTCTCCCGGGTGATGTTCATCGGGACCGCGAACGTCCTCGACGGGATCCCGCCGGCGCTGCGCGACCGCATGGAGGTGATCGAGCTCCCCGGCTACGTCGTGGAGGAGAAAGTCGAGATCGCGGTCCGCCACCTCGTGCCGAAGGAGCTCGAGAACCACGGCCTCGACCCGGGGAAGCTCAAGTTCCCCCGGCCGATCCTGCGGCGGATCGCGGAGGGGTGGACGCGGGAGGCGGGGGTGCGCGCGCTGCAGCAGGCGATCGCGAAGGTGTGCCGGAGGCGGGCCGTGGCCCTGGCGAAGGGGAACCGGCGCCCGCCCCCCGCGGTCGACGAGAAGATCCTCCAGGAGTACCTCGGCCCCCCGCGCTTCGACGAGGAGGACCGCCGGGCGAGCGCCCCGGGCATCGCGCCGGGGCTCGCCTGGACCGGCTACGGCGGGGAGGTCCTCTACGTCGAGGCCGCCCGCTGGCCCGGGAAGGGAGCCTTCTCGCTCACCGGTCGGCTCGGGGAGGTGATGGAGGAGTCCGCGCGCCTGGCCGCGGACTATCTCCGGTCGCGCGCGGCGGCCTTCGGGGTCGACCCCGCCGAGTTCGAGAAGTGGGACTTCCACGTCCACTTCCCCGCCGGGGCCGTCCCGAAGGACGGTCCCTCGGCCGGCGTGGCGCTCGCCCCCGCCCTCCTCTCCCTCCTGCGCGACGAGCCGGTCGCGCCCGGGCTCGCGATGACGGGGGAGCTCACCCTCCTCGGCGAGGTCCTCCCGGTGGGGGGGATCCGCGAGAAGGTCCTCGTCGCCCGCCGGTTCGGCCTCAAGACCGTCCTCCTGCCGGCCCGCAACCGCCCCGACGTCGAGGAGCTCGAGAAGCGCCGCCCCGAGCTCGTCCGGGGGCTGCGGTTCGTCTACGTCGGCCGTTACGAGGATGTCTTCCCGGTGGCCTTCGAGCGCCTCCGCTCGAGGAGGCTCCGGCACGCGGGAACGACGTCCCCCACGTCGATCGCGAGCATGGAGGGGGAGACCCGGTCGCGATCCCGGCGCGCCGGGGGCGGCGCCTTGCGCACGGCGAGGGCCTCCTCCCCGATCGGACCGTAGACGGCCGTGTCCGTCGGCCCGTAGAGCCCCACGACGGGGCGCCCCAGCGCCGAGGCGAGGTGGAGGACGCCCGTGTCGGCCCCGACGAAGAGGTCGGCGAGGGAGAGGAGAGCGGCGAGGTCGCGCAGCGTCGCCGTCGCGGGCGCGGGGGACGCCGCCCCGGCGGAGAGGGCGGCGACGTCCTCGGCGAGCGGCCGCTCGCCGGGGCCGAAGGTGACGAGGACGCGCGCCGCCTCGGCGTCCCGGAGGCGTTGCGCGAGCGCCGAGAACCGCTCCGGCGGCCAGCGCTTGTCGCGGCCCCAACCGGAGGTGGCGGGGTGGAGGAAAACGATCGGACCACTCCCTCCCGGCAGCGCCTCTCGCATCCGCCGGACGCGCTCCTCGTCGAGCGAGGGGGGAGTCGTCCGGGAGGGCCTCGACGTCGGGAGGTCGAGGGCGGAGAGCAGGGAAAGGAACTTGTCCACCCGGTGGACCGCGGTCGGAGGCGGGACGACCCGGCCGTTGACGATGAGGTGGCTCCCCTCTCGCGTGTGGCCCGGGGCGAAGGCGACGTTCCGCGCCGCCCCGGCCGCCTTCACGTGGAGGGCCGACTTCAGGTTTCCCTGGAGATCGAGGACGAGGTCGTAGCGACGCCGCCGCAGGCCCGCGAAGTGGCGGGCGAGGTGGAGCGCCCCGCCGGGGAGGAGCCAGGGCCGACGCACCCCCCTCGACCAGGCCTTCCGCGGGTAGACGACGACCTCGTCGAGGCGGGGATGCCCCT
>CBRGOK010000448.1:0-3896 GCA_967798035.1 uncultured bacterium | reverse complement strand
CCTTCGCGATGTTCCAGATGGGGGGGGAGGACTGGAAGCTCTGGAACGGGGCGATGAAGAAGGCGATCGTCGAGCACCAGCGCCACGGGGGGGACGAGAACGGGTCGTGGGACCCGATCGGCGCGTGGGGGAAGGACGGCGGGCGGGTGTACATGACGGCGATCGGCGCCCTGTGCCTGGAGGTCTACTTCCGATACGCGAAGGTCCTCGGAGCGCGGTAGCCGAGCACGGGATGGCGATCCTCCGCGCGCCAGGACGGCGGCGAGCCCTGCTTCGCCGGGGGACGGCCCTCCTCGCCGTGTGGGTCGCTGCGGGCGCCCCGGTCCCCGGCCAGACCGCGCGGGTGCTCGGGCGCGATGACGGGGAGTTCGCGCGCCTCCTCCTCGAGGCGGGCTATCCCGACCTGGCGCAGGGCCTCCTCACCCTCCTCGAGAAGACGGCGAAGCCCGGCGGGGGGGGGAAGACCGACGTCGAGGCGGCCAACCTCGACCTGCGGCTCGACCTCGCCCGCCAGGAGCCCGACCTCACGAAGCGCTCCGACCTGATCGGGAGGGTCCTCGAGGACAAGCAGGTCTTCATCCGCCAGCACGTCGGCACCCCCGAGGCGGAGGCGGTCTGGATCGGACTCCCCGAGGTCTTCGGGAAGCTCGCCGAGGTGCTCGCCGCGCTCCTCGAGAAGGAGAGCGACCCGGTCGCGCTCGAGCGGATCCGGGGCCGCTTCGGGAACTCCTTCGTCGACTACGAGGCCGAGCTGCGGGACAAGATCGCCGCCCTCGAGGTCGAACGGGCGGCGGACCCGGAGGGGGAGCCCGAGCGGCAGTACATGATCGCCTCCTTCAATCTCGGGCGGATCTACTTCCATCACTCGCGCCTCTACGCTCCGGAGAACCCCCTCCACCTCGACCTCCTCCGGCGGACGATCGAGGCCTACCAGCAGTTCAGCATCGAGTACAGCGACCGGCTCCTCGCCTTCGAGGGGTTCCTCTACCAAGGACTCGCGCTGAAGGAGCTCGGGCGGCTCGACGAGGCGCGCAAGTGCCTCGACGACGCGATCGGGCTGCGGGAGACCTACGAGCGGGACGTGAAGGGGGTCTACCTCCTCCCCCCCGAGGCGGCCGACATCGTCGTCGCCGCGTTCCTCCAGAAGGTCCTCCTCCTCTCGGAGAAGAAGGACTACGCGGCGGTGTCGCTCGTGGCGAAGGAGTTCCTGAAGTGCGTCCCCCGCCCCCTCTCCTCGCCGACGGGGCTCGCCGTCCTCGGCGCCCAGGCGAGGGCGCAGGTCGACGCGGGGGACACGGCGGGTGCGACGGAGACGGCGCGGGCGCTCCTCGCCGCCGATCCGAGGGGCCCCTGGGGCGCGCTCGGCCGCGACATCCTGGAGGGGGGGGTCATGGGCGGCCCGGGGGCGGGGAAGGGGCTGCGACTCGAGGAGACGCTCGAGATCGCGAAGTCCCTCGCGAGCCAGGGGGAGTACGACAAGGCGATCGCCGTCTGCCACCAGCTCCTCGCGAGCGCGCGCGGCGCCGAGAAGGAGGCCGACTTCGGGGCCGAGGCGTTCCACCTCGTCGGGATGATCTACGCCAGCCGCAACCTCCTCGCCGAGGCCTCCGTCGCCTTCGACGCGGCCGTCCAGCGCTACCCCAAGGGGGAGAAGGCCTCCGACGCGCTCTACCGGGGGATCCGCTGCTACCAGAGGCTCAACGCCCAGGAGAAGCGCCCCTTCTACAAGCGCCGGATGGAGGAGCGGATGCGCGAGCTCGCGACGAAGTACCCCGAGAGCCCCTTCGCCGCCTCGGTCCAGCTCGTCGAGGCGCAGGACCTCGAGGACGCGGAGGACTTCGCCGGGGCCGTGGCGCTGTACGAGAAGATCCGGCCCGGCTCCGCCGCCTACGAGGAGGCGCAGTACCGGGCCGGGAGCGGCTACGCCAAGCTCGCCCGCCGCGCCTTCGCCGAGGGGAAGAAGGAGGAGGCGCGTGCCCAGTTCGCGAAGGGGGAGGCGCTCCTCAAGAAGGCGATCGCCGACCTCGACTCCGCGCGCACGAGGACCGTCGACTCGCGGCGCCTCGCCCTCGTCGGGGAGATCGCCTTCGCCGCGCGCCTCTCCCTCGCGGGGCTCCTCCTCCACGAGGGGGTAGCGCGCGGGGCCGACGCGATGACGGTCCTCGACGCGGCCGAGGAGCGCGCGGGGAACGACGCGGAGAAGCTCGCCTCGGTCTGGGGGATGCGGATCAAGGCCTTCGAGGTTCAGGGGAAGCTCGACGACGCCGCGAAGCTCCTCGACGGGCTCCTCCAGAAGAACCCGGACGCCCGGGGCCTCGGGGCCGCCGCGAGCGCGATCGGGAGGGCCTTCGACGTCCGCTCGGCGGAGGAGAGGGCGAAGGACCCCAAGTCCCCCGTCGCGCAGGAGCTCCTGCGGAAGGCGGCGCGCTACTACGGGCTCGGCGCGAAGTCCCTCGCCGGGGGCGGGGAGGGCGTCCGGACGGAGGACCTCGAGGAGCTCGCGAACCGGCTCTTCGCGCTCGCCCTCCAGTTCAACGAGGTCCCCGAGAGCGCCGGGGCGACCTTCGTCGACTGGCGACCCTCGGGCCGCAAGGCCCCCGAGGTCTGGGAGCAGGCGGCCCTCCTCTACGAGGCGGCGGTGAGCCGCAGCCCCTCCCATCGCCCGCGGATCAGCCTGGGGCGGTGCATGGGGTTCCTCGCCCGGGGGAGGGAGGCCGCGCGCGTCTACGCGGAGCTCTTCGAGCACGAGCCGCTCGTCGACCGGGAGAGCCGGCGGCTCAACGCGGGGCTCCTCCGCGCGAAGCCGGAACTCCTCCCGGCCTACCTCGAGTGGGGGGTCGCGGAGCACCGCACCGGCCTCTCGGACTCCGACGCGGACGGCTTCCGGCGCGCCTCCGAGATCTACTCGATCCTCGCCTCGAACCTCCCCGAGAACTCGGCGATGTGGTGGCAGGCGAAGTACCTCCAGATCCGCGTCCTCGTCGACCAGGGGGAGTACGGGCAGGCGGAGTTCCTGCTCCGGGACCTCAAGCGGAACACCGGGGAGTTCCCCGCGGACCAGAAGGAGCGCTTCCGGGAGCTCGAGGAGCAGCTCTCGACGAAGGTCTTCCGCCCGAACCCGAAGTAGCCTCGCCCCCTCCGGGCGCTTGCGGCTTACTTCGGGGCGAGCGGATCGGTCTCAGGCTTGGCCCGCCCCCGCTCGTCGACCAAGGTCGAGGAGAGGGTGAACGTCTTCCACTTCGCGGGATCGTCCTTGACCCGGTTGAAGACCTCGATCCAGGCCTTCGCGATGTGCCGGTTCCACTTCGCCGAGTCCGGGTCGGTCTTGTTGCGGAACTGGAAGGTCTTCCCGCCCGCCATCTCCTCGAGCATCCGATTGACCGCGTAGCCGGTCTCGACGTCGGGGGCCTTGTCGTAGTCGAGGCTCTTGAGGGCATTGAGGATCGCGGGGAAGGCGGGCTTCCCGATCGCGATGAGGCGCACGCGCGCCCGGCTCCCCTTGGCGCCGCTGTAGGGGTCGATCACGGCGGCGAGGGCATCGCGGATCTCCTTCTCCAGATCCGCCGGCGTCTCCTTCAGGGGAGGGACGTCGGGGATCGTCGAGAGGTCGATCTCGGGTAGGATCCGCTCGGCGGGCTTGGAGGCGGCCGCGACGGCCGGGTCTGCCACCACTTTCTCCCCTCCTTCAGCCGCCGGGGGGCTCGCGGCGGCTCCCGTGCCGGACGGCTTCCCCGCTGCAGGTGACGGCGGGGGGGCGGGGGTCTTCGCGGCGGCGGCGAGCGGGGCGGGGGACGGGGGGGTCGGCGAGGGGCGCTCCGCGACCGGTCCGGCCGCCCGCATCGCCCGCGACGCGGTCCCCACGGATGAGAACATCCCCCAGAAGAGGATCAGGATGA
>CBRGOK010000447.1:0-3901 GCA_967798035.1 uncultured bacterium | reverse complement strand
CGACGCCGAGATCCCCCGGCTCGACGACGCGGAGATCGCCGTCTCGATCGCGCGGATCGCCACGAGGGCGGACGACGCCCACACGCGGCTCGAGTTCCCGCCGGACCGCTACCCTCTTCGGTTCCACCGCTTCGCCGACGGATTCTTCGTCGTCGCCGCGACGGAGGCGCATCGGGCGGCCCTCGGCGCCCGCCTCGTCCGAGTCGGGGAGACGTCCGTCGAGGAGGCGGCCGCCCGCATCGCCCCCCTCGTCCCCACGGAGGGGAACGACTCGTGGCTCCGCCTCCAGGTCGCCGACCTCCTCTCGAACGCCGCCGTCCTCCGCGGGCTGAGGATCCAGCGTTCCGAGGGGGAAGGCCGGTTCACCCTGGAGAAGGAGGGGAGCCGGTTCGAAACGGCGGCTCCCGCGCTCCGTCCGGCGGACCTGACCGACTGGGTCGCGAGCCCCGAGGGACCGCTCCCGGAGTACCGCCGGCGCCGGTCGGAGAAGTACTGGTTCGAGGAGTGGAAGGACTCGGGGACCCTCTACTTCCAGTACAACTCGTGCTCGGAGGAGGAGGGGCAGCCGATCGGCCCCTTCCTCGAGAGCCTCCTCGCTGCCGCGCGGTCGAAGCCCCGCGCGCGCCTCGTGATCGACCTGCGCGCGAACTCGGGAGGGAACTCGGCCCTCCTCTCTCCCTTCGTCCGGGCGATCCGGAGGGACCGCGACTTGAACCGCAAGGGAAGGATCCTGGTCCTGATCGGGAGGCGGACCTTCTCCTCCGCGTCGCTCAACGCGCGCGAACTGCGGGAGGGGACGAAGGCGGTCTTCGTGGGCGAGCCGACGGGGGGGAATCCCTACTCCCCCTTCCGCGAGCTCGCCGGCCTGCGTCTGCCGAACGCCGGGCTCACCGTCTACTACACGCAGCGATGCATCCGCCCCGACCGGGCGCCCGCCTCCGCGATCCTCCCCGACGTCCCGGTCGACGTCGTCTCGTCGGACTTCTTCGCCGGGCGCGACCCCGTCCTCGAGGCCGCACTCGCCCTCCCCGCCGCTCCCTGACATTCTCCGCGGTCAGCGCGGGGCGAGCGGGATCCGCGACTCGGTGAGCTTTCCCGCGACGGCCGCGCACTCTCTCGAGCCGAGGCGCCCGTCGACGTCCTCGACCGAGACGAGGTAGGGGCCGGGCGGGAGGGAGATCTCGAAGGAGGAGCCTTTCCCCGTCGCGACCCCGGCGAGCGGAGCGAGGTCGATCCCCGAACGATCGAGGACGGATGCCCGGACGATCGCGGCGACCTTGCCGTCCTCCCCTGCCGCCTCCACCCGGAGGAGGGCGCTCGGATCGAAGCGGAGCCGCTCGCTCCGCTCGGAGCCCTCCGCGAGGTCGAAAGGCTCCCCCAGGACGACGCCGGGGGCCGGGGATCTTCCGAAGACGCGGTAGCGGCCGGGCGGCACCCACACGATCGAGAAGCGGCCCCCCTCGTCGGCGAACCCCTCCTGGGGCTGCATGACGGCCTGACCCGATTCCTCGTCCAGCAGCCCGACGCTGATACCCGCCGCGGGCCGACCTCCGGAGTCGAGGACGACACCGGAGACCCTCGCAGCCTCGACGCAGGGGGGGACGACTCCCTCGGTCACCCGGCCCGCCTAGACCTCGACCGTGACGGGAGCGAGGACCCGCCTGGGAGCCGATCCGACACGCAGAGTGACCGGCAGGGGGTCCTCGGCGGGGAAGAGCCTCCATGTTCCCGGCGGGCAAGACACGTCGATGGTCCCGTCCGGGCGTTTCCAGTGGACGAGGCGCACCGTGCCGTGACGCCGCAGGAGGAGGAATCCCATGGGCCCGTTGCAGGAGGGATCGGAGCTCCCGCGGATGCGGCCAGATCCCGTCGGGAAGCTCGATGGAACACCGGAGTCTTCGGCGCTTGAGACGAAGTAGGTGCCTCCGTTGCGCTGGACGAGGCGGAAGGGGCGCCGCTCGGGAAGAGGGCGGGGCCCGGGAGGGACGAGGTCGACCCGCCTTTTCTCCCCTGGCGCGAGGTGCACGTCGGCGAGTCCGTACGGCTCGACGTAGAAGCACCCTCCGGAGAAGGAGGCCCCGCCGCGCCCCACGGGATAGGCCGCGATCCGGTTCCACCCCGGCGCGAGGCCGTCGAGATGGAAGGTGCCGTCGGAATCCGCGTTCGTGCGAGGCAACGGGAATGGAAGGCCGTACGGAGGCGGCCCCCCAAGGACCTGGGCCCCCGCGACCGGCGAGCCGTACCTGTCGCGCACGATTCCCTCGACGCTCGCGCCCGGCGAGAGGCGCACCCGGACCCCTTCGACGAGACCGCCGACCGATAGGTCGAAGACCTCGCTCGAGGACGGGGGGAACGAGTCCGTCGAGGCGAAAACCGAGACCGGCCCCGCCGTGAGCCGGTCGAGCGTGAAGGTGCCGTCCGCGCCGCTTTCCGCGCGCGACTCCGGCGAGGGCACCTCACCTGAGAACATGCTACGGAACCGCCCCGCGCTCCAGACCTTCGCGCCGGAGACGGGAGAGCCATCCGGCCTCACGACCCGTCCCTTCACCGCGCCGAGGTCGAAGGAGACCTCGCCGACGTCCACGGCCTTTCCGTCCGGCACCCGGACTCCGGTCCTTCTTCGCGGGCCGATCCACGACGTCGCGGATGCGACGGGCTCGACCGTGAGCGAGTAGGTCCCGGGGGGGAGGCCGCGAAACAGGACTTCGCCATCCTTCGAGGACGAATGAACCGGTCCCCTGCACGCGGGCGCTCGGTCACCCTCCTCGGGGGCTTCGCTGACCAAGGTGGCGCTCACGGCACCCACGGAGGGTCCCCCGGGATAGGAGACCGCTCGGAGACGGATGGCGCCGCCCGACCGCAGTCGGACTTCGTGCTCGGCGCCGTCCACGGGGAATCGAGGGGCGTGGGTCCAGCCGTCTTCGGGACTCGAAACGAAGAACTCGAAGGGTTCCGCCCACAGGTAGGGGATCTCGCAGGACCCCTCCTCGTCGGCGCGCAGGCCGAGCGCTCGGGAGAGCGTGCAGGGCGGGTCCTGCCCGGAAAGGAATGCGTGCACAACCACCCCCGCCGCGCGCGTCCCATCCGGCCGGAGGATCTTGAGCTGGACCGAGCCCGTCGGAACGGGAAGTACCACGTCCTGCAGAGTCCCTCGTTCCGGCACTTCAGCCTCGACCAGCCTCCAGGGTCGATCGACACCGTCCTTCTTCGCGACGAGGCTCCAGCGACCAGCGGGGAGAGGCCCGAGACGAAACGATCCCCCCTCGTCCGTCGGCACGTGCCACCTCGATGGCCAGGATCCCGAAAAGCCCGCCTTCCCCGGCTCGTGGACGTGGACCGTGAAGCCCCGTGCCGTTTCCCCGGAGGAACCGAGGACCCGCCCCTCGATCCAGGATTCGCGGAAAACCGCCCGTCCGGCGGGAGCTTCCTGGGCCAATCCGGCGAGAAGAACGACTGAGAGCATCCTCGTGGGACGATTCGACGAACTCCGGTCGGAGCGGTTCTGCCGGACGGAGGCAGCCGAGCAATCACAGTGCCGGGTGCTCCGATCCGGGCCTCCCCTGGGACTGCGTTCTCGTGGCCCCCGGGTGTCGCGAGGTCGAAACGCGAACGCGCGCCTACCGAGAAAGACTGCGCAGGCCCGCCTCGGGTGGGGCTCCGAGTCCTGCCGCGGCCTACTTGGCGAGGCCGATCTGCCTCATGAATTCCTGGTTGCCCCAGAAGAGGTACTCCTCGTCCATCGACCCGTCCTTGGTCCAGTGGGAGAACGTCGCCATCCGGATCTTGCAGGCCTTCCCGGTCGGCGGGACGTCATACCTACCGCCCGGGGCTCGGAAAGCCGAGGATCCCCCCCGGGGCGCCCCGGGGGGGGTGGCGGCGGGGGGTGGGGGCGGGGGGGGGG
>CBRGOK010000446.1:0-3915 GCA_967798035.1 uncultured bacterium | reverse complement strand
CTCCGTGACGGGATGCTCGACCTGGAGGCGTGCGTTCACCTCGAGGAAGTGGGCGGAGCGCGCGCGGTCGAGGAGGAACTCGACGGTGCCCGCGTTGCGATAGCCGACCGCCGAGGCGAGGCGGAGCGCGGCGCCCGACATTTTGCAGCGCCCCTCCCCGTCGAGCGCCGTCGAGGGGGCCTCCTCGACGACCTTCTGGTTGCGGCGCTGGATCGAGCACTCCCTCTCGCCGAGGGCGACGCCCCCCTTCGAACCGACGAGGATCTGCATCTCGACGTGGCGGGGGCGCTCGATCCGCTTCTCGAGGTAGACCGCCCCCTCGCCGAAGGCGGAGGCGCCGAGCGAGGTGCAGGCCTTCCAGGCGCGCTCGAGGTCCTCCTCCCCCGCGACCTCCTGAATGCCGATGCCGCCTCCGCCGAGGTCGGCCTTCACCATCACCGGGTAGCCGATCCGTTTCGCCTCCGCGCGCGCGGCCTCGAGGCTTTCGAGCGGGCGCGTCGAGCCGGGGACGACGGGGACGTCGGAGGCAGCCGCCGCCGCCCGGGAGGCGGTCTTGCTCCCGGTCTTCTCGAGGGCCTCCGCGGGGGGGCCGACGAAGACGAGGCCCGCCCCGGCGCAGGCGCGCGCGAAGGAGGCCCTCTCGGAGAGCAGGCCATAGCCCGGATGCACCGCCTGCGCCCCGAAACGCTTCGCCGCCCCAAGCACCGCATGGACGTCGAGGTAGGACTTCGCGACGGGCGGAGGCCCGATCGGGAAGGAGGCGTCGGCCTCGCGCACCCACTTCGAGGAGGCGTCGGCCTCGGAGTGGACGGTTCCCGCCTCGATCCCGAGCCTCCGGCAGGTCCGGAGCACGCGGACGGCGATCTCCCCTCGATTGGCGACGAGGATCCTCCGGAAGATGGGCCCTTCGGGACGCGTCATCGGGGGGCGGATTGTAAGGACGGGGCGCGGCGGGGGCGCGCCGTACAATCCCCCCGTGGCCCGGCCCGCGGTCTGGCAGGTCCCCCTCCTCCTCCTCTCCTGCGCGGAGGCGCCCACCGTCCGGATCGAGCGGGCGACCGACGTCGAGTACCCGGCGAAGCGCAGCCCCTTCGACGTCGAGATCCTCCGCGAGCCGCCGGACGTCCCGCTCGTCGAGATCGCGACCCTCGCCACCGTCGGCACCTACTACCAGACGACGGAGGACCTCCTCGCGCGCCTGCGCGAGCACGCCGCGATCCTCGGCGCCGACGCCCTCGTCGTCCTCCGCGAGACCTACCGCGCGGAGACCGTCCTGCGCACCGGCCGGTACCGCGGGGAGGCGTACAACCTCCCGGATCCCCCCTCGGCGATCCCCGACGGTCCCGACCCGGGGCTCCTCCGCACGCCCTGGGTCGAGGCGCGCGCCGTCCGCTACGCGCCGCGCTGATCGACGGCGAGCGCCACGACGTCCCGGGGCCCGGGGGGGAAGCGCCGCAGCAGGTCCTCGGCCGCCTCGATCACGTCGGCCGGCCGGATCGCCTCCATGCACCAGCGGTCGAGCGGACATCTCTTGAGGTGGCAGGGGCCGCAGGGAACCTCGACGCGGACGACCTCGGTCCTCTCGAGCGTCTCGTTCGTCCACTCGGGACGGTTCGGCCCGAGGAGCGCCACGATCGGGACGTCGAACGCCGCGGCGAAGTGCCGGGGACCGGCGTCCGTCGTGACGAGGAGGGAGAGCCGGGCGGCGAGGGGCTTCAGCCGGTGGAGGTCGATCCAGTCCTCGACCCGGGCGAGCCGCATCCGCGCCCGGGAGGCGATCGCGTCGCCGATCGCGCGCTCCGAGGGGGCCGTCAGGATCACCCCCTTCGCCCCGTGGCGTCGCAGCAGCTCGTCGGCGACGGCGGCGAAGGAGGCGGCGTTCCAGTGCTTCGAGGCGCCGAAGGAGGCGCCGGGGGCGAAGCCGAGGAGGATCTCGCCGCGCCGGACGCCGGCCGCCCCGAGCATGCGCGCCACCTCCTCGGCGACGGCCGCCTCGAAGGGGAGGACCGGCTTGAGCGAGGGGACGTCGACCCCGACGGCGTTGCCGATCTCCCTGTAGAAGTGGGGCGTCGGCCGGGGGAGCCAGCGCCCCCCCTGCCTCGGGGCGCGCAGGGGCTGCGTGAGGAGCCATCCCCTCCCCTCCCGCGCGAAGCCGACGCGGACCCGGGCGCCGGCGAGCCTCGCGACGAGGGCGCTCTGGAAGGAGTGGGGGAGGAGGAGGGCGAGATCGAAGCGCTCCGCCCGCAGCGCCCTCGCCGTCTCCGAGATCCCGAGGACGCCGCGGCCCCGCTCGAGGTAGAGGACGTCGGCCCAGGGCGCGCCCCGCACGACCCCCTCGACCGAGGGGCGCAGCCCCCAGGCGATGCGGGCCTTGGGGTAGGTCCGGCGCAGCGCCCGGAGCACCGGGGTCGCCATCGCCACGTCGCCGACCCAGTTCGGGAGCCGGACGAAGATCCGCTCGAAGCCGGCCACGAGAAGAGGTTTCTACCTCCCCGGAGGCGCCGGAAGCGAGGGGCGCTCAAGCGCGCTTCCGGCCCGCGCCGAAAGGGCGGCCGGGAGAGGAAGGGAGGGCGGAATGGAGAGCGCCTCGCGGCGTCGGGGAAGGGGGTTCTCGGTCCTCGGGCTGACGGTGGTCCTCGGGCTGATCGCGCTCCTCGCGGGGCTCCTCGTCCCCGGGGCGACGCGATCGCGGGGGGGCGGAGGCGCGGCGCGGATCGTCGACCTCTTCGAGAAGGCCGCGCGCGGGGCGGAGGCCTCCTACGCCGAGACGGGGCACCTTCCGGCCGACCTCCAGGCAACGGGCACCCATCCCGGCGGCGAGTCGGCGCTCCTCCTCGACCGGACGGACGCCCCGCGTCGCGCGACCGGACCCTTCGACCTCCTCGGGGACGGGCGCCTGACGGCGGGCCCGGCGAGCGTCCTCGTCCTCTTCGGAGTCGACGAGGCGATCGCCCGCAGGGTCGACCTCGCGATCGATCGGGGGCTCCGCGGCCCCTGGCACCGGATCGGCCGGGTCCAGTTCACCGGCAAGGACCTCGAGATCCTCGTCTTCTCCCCGCCCGCGAAGGCGGCGGAAGGCGAGAGGTAGGGAGCCTCACCGCTCGAGCGGACCGGCGACCTCGCCGAGGACTCCGCGCAGGCTCTCGAACCTCCTCCGCGCGTCGCGCCCCTCGACCGACGCGCGCGCCGCCGCGCGCGCGGCCTTTCCCCCCCCAAGGAGCGCGAGCGCCGCCCGGGTCATCGCGTCGTCCTCCTCGGGGCCATCGACGCGGGCGAACCCCCCCACCCCGACTCCCTCCGCGCCGTTGCGCGAGGTGGTGACGACCGGGAGCCCGCACGCGAGCGCCTCGAGCGTCGCGAGCGAGCAGGGGTCGTAGCGCGTCGGCTGGAGGAGGAGGTCCGCGTCCCGGTAGAGGGGGGCGGGATCCTCGACGGTCCCGAGGAAACGCACGCGGTCCGCGACGCCGAGGAGCCGGGCCAGGCCGAGCGCCCGCCGGCGACTTCCCCCGCCCGCGACGGCGAGGAAGGCCCGCCGGCCCTGCGCCTGGATCCGGCCGAGGACACGGAGAGCCGCGGGGAGCCCTTTCAGGTCGAAGTCGTGCCCGACGAAGAGGAGCGCCGCCTCCGTCTTCGGGAAGTCGAGTGCCGCCCGCAGGTCGAGCCGCGGACCCGCGGGGGAGAAGCGGGCGAGGTCGATCCCGAGGGGAAGCTCGCGGACCGGGGCGCGCGGAGCGAGCGCGCGCAGGTCGGCGGCGACGCGCGGGGAGATCGCGACGACCGCGCGCGAGCGGTCGAGCGCCGAGCGCGCGAGGCTCCGGAAGGCGCGGAACGTGGGGGCGAGGCGGTGGGCGGCCCGCGCGCGGGCCGGGACCGGCGCGACCTCCGCCCGCGCGCCGAGGCCCGCGTCGACCGCGC
>CBRGOK010000445.1:0-3918 GCA_967798035.1 uncultured bacterium | reverse complement strand
CGCCTTCGTCCTCGGCTCCACCCTCGGGGCCCTCTTCGGGCTCGCCCACATCGGGCGGCTCGCGTGCGTCGCCCGCGCCCGGCGGTCCCGCCGGGCCTCCGCCCCGGGGCACGGGGCGTTCGCGGCGGCGCGCCGGTTCGGCTCGGCGATCCCGTTCGCCCCCTTCCTCGCGGCGGGGGGCGTCGCCGCCCTCCTGCTCCGCGGGAGGGTCGTCGGTTGGTTCGACTTCTGGATCCGAAACGTCTGACATCGGAGGTGAAGACATGAATGCCCGTAGATTCGGTTCCGTGGTCGCCGTCTGTCTCCTCGCGCTCGGCGCGGGGTCGGGCTGCACGGCGAAGTACAAGAAGGAGCTCGACGAGCGCAATCGCGAGCTGCGCACGGTCCGCGAGGAGCGCGACGACCTGCGCGCGCAGGTCGACGAGCTCAAGGCGAAGGAGCGCCTCTACCTCGACCAGCTCGCGGCCCTGAAGAGCGCGGACGGGGCGAAGCCCCTCGCCGCGGCGGCGGCGCCCGACCCGCTCCAGTCGAGGACCGAGGAGAAGGCGCGGGCGATCGCCGAGGAGCTCAAGGACACCGGGGTCGAGACCGACCTCCGGGACGGCCGGATCGTCCTCACGGTCCCCTCCTCGATCACCTTCTCCTCCGGGAAGGCCGACCTGACCGAGAAGGGGAAGGCCGCCCTCCGCAAGGTTGCGGCCGCCCTGAAGGCCCAGTACGCCTCCGGGAAGATCTGGGTCGAGGGGCACACGGACAACGAGCCGATCAAGCGCTCGAAGTACGGGACGAACCGCGCCCTCTCCCTCGCGCGCGCGGGCGCCGTCTCCGATTTCCTGACGAAGGAGTCGGGGATCCCCGACCGGAGGATCATCCAGGCCGGGCACGGGGAGTGGGGCCCGATCGCCGACAACGGGAGCGCTGCGGGGCGGGAGAAGAACCGCCGGGTGGAGCTCCTCCTCGACCGGGAGGGGTAGCGCCGTCCCGGGGGTCCCCCTGGGGGGGGACCTTCGCCTAGAATCCGCCGACTTCCGCGCCCCGGCGGGGCTTCGCCTTCCCGGCGGGCGAGGACGCCCACCCCATGCCCCACGAAGTCCAGGACATCCGCAACCTCGCGCTCGTCGGCCACGGAGACTCCGGAAAGACGGCGCTGGTCGACGCCGTCGCCCACCTCGCGGGGGCCGTACCTCGGCGGGGCTCGACGGCGGAAGGGACGAGCGTCGGCGACTTCGAGGCCGAGGAGAAGGAGAAGAAGCACTCCCTCTCCTCGGCGGTCGTCCACGTCGCCTGGAAGAAGCGGGTCCTCAACTGGATCGACTGCCCCGGCTACCCCGACTTCGTCGCGGACGCCAACTCCGCGCTCGCCGCCGTCGAGACCGCGATCGTCGCCGTCTCCTCGACGACCGGGGTGACCTTCAACACGCGGCAGGCCTTCGCGGCGGCGGGGCGGGCGGGGATCGCCCGGGCTCTCCTCGTCACCCGGTGCGACGCGGAGAACACCGACTTCGCCGTTCTCCTCGAGTCGATCGCGGAGGCCTTCGGCGACCGGGTCGTCCCCGTCACCTTCCCCGACGGCAACGGCCCCGCCTTCCGGCGCGTGGTCGACGTCCTCGCCCCGGCGGCCGACCTCCCCGGGCCCCTCAAGGACCGGGCGGCGACCTACCGGACGACGCTCGTCGAGCGGATCGTGGAGACGGAGGACGCGCTCATGGAGCGCTACCTCGCGGAGGGGGCGGTCTCGGACGCCGACCTCGCCCGCGTCTTCCCGAGGGCGATGGCGCGCGGGCTCCTCGTCCCGCTCTTCGCCGTCGATCCCCTCCGGGGGATCGGCCTCGAGGAGTTCCTCACCCGCGTGGTCGAGGGGTTCCCCTCCCCGGCGGACCTCGGCCCGCGGCGCGCCCTCAAGGGGACGCCAGGGGGGACGGAGGAGGTCGAGGTCGCGCCGGACCCCGCCGGGCCGCTCGCCGCCTTCGTCTTCAAGACCCTCACCGACCCCTACGTCGGGAAGATCTCCTACCTCCGCGTCTTCCGGGGCACCCGCAAGGCCGACGAGATGCTCCCGAACCCGAAGACGGGCAAGGGGGACAAGCTCGCGGGCCTCGGGTACCCCCTCGGGAAGGAGCTGCGGCCCGCCCCCCGGCTGATCCCCGGGGACATCGTCGCCGTGCCGAAGATCGAGTCCCTCGACTGGGGGCACACGGTCCACGACGAGGGGGCGCCGGTCGCCTTCCCCCGGCCTCCCCAGCCCAGGCCGATGGTCGCCTTCGCGATCGAGCCGAAGGCGCGGCAGGACGAGGCGAAGCTCTCCGGCTCCCTCCAGAAGCTCGCGATGGAGGACCCCACCTTCCACGTCCGCCGGGACGCGGACACGAAGGAGATGGTCGTGGAGGGGCTCTCCGACCTCCACCTGCAGGTGATCCTCGCGCGCCTCAAGCGCCGCTTCGGGGTCGAGGTGACGACGCGGCTCCCGAAGATCCCCTACCGGGAGACGGTGCACGGCCGGGCGGACGGGCACTACCGCCACAAGAAGCAGACGGGGGGGCGCGGGCAGTTCGGCGAGTGCTTCCTCAAGGTCGAGCCGCTCGAGCGCGGGGCCGGCTTCGAGTTCGCCGACGAGATCTTCGGCGGCTCGATCCCGCGGCAGTTCATCCCCGCCGTCGAGAAGGGGATCCGGGAGTCGATGGAGCGGGGGGTGATCGCCGGCTACCCGGTCGTCGACGTCCGCGCGAAGCTCTACGACGGGAAGTACCACGAGGTCGACTCGGACGAGGCCTCCTTCAAGATCGCGGGCTCCCGCGCCTTCCGCGACGGCTTCGAGAAGGCGAGGCCCGTGATCCTCGAGCCGATCCTCGACCTCGAGGTGACCCTCCCGACCCGGTTCCTCGGGGACATCACCGGGGACCTCAACAGCCGGCGGGGCCGGATCGTCGGGATGGAGTCGGACGGGGTCCTCCAGACGATCAAGGCGCAGGCGCCCCTCTCCGAGCTCCTCACCTACTCGACCCAGCTGCGCTCGATCACGGCGGGGGAGGGGACCTACTCCACGACCTTCTCCCACTACGAGGTGCTCCCCGCGCACCTCGCCGAGAAGATCGTCACGGCGTACCGGGCGTCCCGGAAGGCGGAGGAGGACTAGCCCCGAAGGAGTAGCCGCCGAGGAGAGCCTCGGCCTCCCGGTCGGCCCGCGCGCAGGCCGCCGCGAGCTCGGGGGGGAGCCGGGGCGGGGGCGCGCCCTTCGCCCGTCCCGCCGCCGCCACCTCGCGCGCGGTGATCTCCCCCGGGGCGCGGGCCGGCAGGACGGCGTCGCGGGGCGACTCCGTGCGGACGAGGAGGCCCGCCTGCACGAGGGCCTCGACGGCCTCCTCGGCCTCGTCGCGGGCGAGGCCGGTGGAGCCCGGCGGTCTCCAGGGTCCCCCCCCCGAGCGGAACGCCTCGGCCACCGCCGACATCACGGCGAGGAGCGTCTCGCGGGGGAGGTGGGGGCGCCTGGATATCCCCTCCCCCGGGTGGCGGGCGCGCGGGGCCCGCTCCCAGGCGTGGGCGAACTCCGCCCCGAAGAGGAGGACCGCCCAGCCGGTGTAGAGGAAGACGAGGGAGAGGGGGATCGCCGCGAACCCGCCGTAGATCGCGTTGTAGCGGGCCACCCCCACTTGGGCGCGGAAGTAGGAGGCCTGCAGGACCTGCCACAGGAGGCCCCCCGCGATCCCTCCGGCGAGCGCCGCGCGCCAGGGGACGAGGGTTCCGGGGAGCGTCCCGTAGAGGAGGGTGAAGACCCCGACCTGCACGACGACGGGGATGACGATCGCGGCCGTCGAGAGGACCCGCTGGAGGGCGGGGACGGCGCGGAGCGCGGCCGCCGTGAGGGGATTGGCGACGAGCGCGGCGTTGAAACCGCTCGCCACGACGAGGAGGAGGGGGGCG
>CBRGOK010000444.1:0-3920 GCA_967798035.1 uncultured bacterium | reverse complement strand
GGAAAGACGTGAGCCCCCCCATCTACGACGTCCTGTGGCTCCTCGGCCGCGAGAGGAGTCTCGCGCGCATCCGCCACGCCCTCGAGGCGATCCCGGGCGCCGCGGTCTGAGTCCGCTCCCCCGTACCCGCCCGGCGCGGGGCGCCCTAGAATTGTGCCGCTCTCGGAGGAATCCCCATGACGGCGGACAAGGTCGGATCGCTCGTCTCGTTCCGCGGCGCCCTCCCCCTCCTGATCGGAGCGCTCCTCGGTGTCCGGGCCGGCGCGCAGGACTCCATCGGCAAGCGGCTCGAGGCCCAGACCCCGCCCGCGGCCGCCGCGGACCTGCGGCCTCGGTTCGCCCCCGACGAGATCCTGGTCCGCTACAAGGCGGGACTCGGCGCGACTTCCGCCGCCGTCCTCGAGGTCGAGGCGTCCCGCGGCCTCTCACGAAAGAGCGCGAACGCCTCGACCGGCGTCCACCGCTACCGCCTCCCGGCCGGAGTCCCGGTCGCCGACGCTCTCCGGGACCTGCGTCGACAGCCGGCCGTCGAGTCGGTCGAGCCGAACTGGATCTACTACCTCGACGCGATCCCGAACGACCCCTTCTACGACAACTACCAGGCGAACCCGACCGACCTCCAGAAGTGGTATTTCGCCGGGATCGGCGCCGACACCAACCTCCACGCCGAGCCGGCCTGGGACCTGACGACCGGGCGCAGCGACGTCGTCATCGCGATGGTCGACACCGGGATCGACCTCGACCACCCCGACCTCGCCGCCAACATCTGGACCAACCCGGGGGAGGTCCCCGGCAACGGACTCGACGACGACGGCAACGGCTTCACCGACGACGTGAACGGCTGGGACTTCCGGGGGGACGACAACAATCCGAACCCCGACCTCGGCGACGGAATCGACAACGACGGCGTCGGCGGACCCGACAGCAACACCTTCCACGGGACCTTCTCCGCCTCCTGCGCCGGGGCGGCCTCGAACAACGGCGTCGGGGCGGCGGGAGCGGCGTGGGGCTGTCGCCTGATGGCCGTCAAGATCTTCACGGACGACGGCGGGGCGTTCGTCTCCGACATCGCCGACGCGATCACCTACGCGGCCGCCAACGGTGCGGAGGTGATCAACATGTCCTTCGGAGGAGGCTTCTCCACGACCGTCCAGACCGCCGTCAACTTCGCCTGGTCCCAGGGGGCGGTGCAGTGCGCCTCGGCCGGCAACGGCAATTCCTCCTCCACCCAGTTCCCCGCCTCCCTCGCCCACGTGATCTCCGTCGGCGCCAGCGACTCGGGCTCGATCTTCGGCGGCGGCTCGGGGGACATCGACGGGCGCGCGTCCTTCTCCCAGTTCGGGACGAGCGCGGTCGACGTCGTCGCGCCCGGCGACGACCTCGTCGGCGCGGCCGTCCTCTCCGTCGCGGACGGGAACCCGGGCGCCCCGGCCTACTTCATCGCCTCGGGGACCTCCTTCTCCTGCCCCCTCGTCTCCGGCCTCGCGGCCCTCGTGATCTCCCGGGCCCGCGACCTTTCCTCGACGATCAACAACGACGACGTCGAGACGATCCTCCAGACGACGGCGGTCGACATGCCCGACGACCCGAACGACGTCCCGAACGCCGGGGCGACTTGGGACAACCACGGGCGCGTCGACTTCCTCGCCGCCGTCCAGGCGGTCCAGGGCGGCGGCCCGCCGAACAGCCCGCCGGTCGCGAACGCCGGCCCCGACCAGTCGGGGGTGACGGGACAGGTCCTCACCTTCGACGGCACGGCCTCCTCCGACCCCGACGGGGACCCCCTCACCTACCTCTGGGACTTCGGCGACGGCTCCCCGACCGGGAGCGGCGCGGTCGTGACCCACGCCTACGGCACGGCGAACACCTACACGGTGACGCTCACGGTCCACGACGGCCAGGCGAACGACGCCGACACGGCCCTCGCGACGATCACCTCGCCCCCCTCGGGAGGCCCGCGCCTCCTCTTCGCGAGCAGCGGGACCCAGACCTATCCCGGCCTCGGCTCCGTCGCGGACGAGGACATCGTCGCCCGCGACCTCGGCAGCGGCGCCTTCTCCCTCGAGTTCGACGGCTCGGACGTGGGCCTCGCGGGGGCGTCGATCGACGGCTTCTGCGTCCTCCCCGGCGGCGACCTCCTCTTCAGCTTCACGGCCGCCCTCTCGATCCCGGGCCTCGTCGGTGGCCCCGGCGGGAGCACGACGGCGGACGATTCCGACATCGTTCGCTTCACCCCGAGTGCCCTCGGCCCGAACACGGCGGGGATCTTCACCTTCCACTTCGACGGCTCGGACGTCGGCCTCACCTCGAGCAGCGAGGACGTCGACGCGATCGCCCTCGACGCCTCCGGGAACCTCCTCCTCTCGACCACCGGCTCTGCCTCCGCGACCGGCGCCTCCGGCGAGGACGAGGACCTCCTCCGGTTCGTGGCGACCGGCCTCGGGGAGAACACCTCCGGCTCCTTCTCGATCTTTTTCGACGGCTCCGACGTCGGCCTCACCTCGAGCAGCGAGGACGTCGACGCGGCTTTCCTCGCCTCGGACGGCCGCCTCTACCTCTCGACCACCGGCTCCTTCTCCGTCACGGGGGCATCCGGGGCCGACGAGGACCTCCTCCGGTTCACCCCGACCTCGACCGGGTCGACGACGGCGGGGACGTTCGACCTCTTCCTCGACGGGAGCGCGGTCGGGATCCCGACGACGGCGAACCTCACGGCGGCGTTCATCGACGGGTAGGGCGCCACCCACCTCCTTCGACCTCCGTCGGGAGGGTCCCCTCGGCCTTGACGCCGCGCGGAGCGGAAGTTACACACCTTCCCGCTCCGTTTCCCGCGGAGCGCTTCGTTCTTTGGGGGGTCGTCTAATGGTAGGACAGCAGACTCTGGATCTGTGAGTGAGGGTTCAACTCCTTCCCCCCCAGCCAGCATCGCAGCGTGGTCCCATCGTCTAGTGGCCTAGGACAATGCCCTCTCAAGGCATAAACGGGGGTTCAACTCCCCTTGGGACTACCAGATCCAACGGCGGGGCGGCGCCGACGCCGCCCCGCTTCCTCACCTAGGCTCGGCTCGCATCTCCTCGAGCACCAGGGCGAACTCCCTGACGTCGGGGCGCGCGGCTTTCGCTGCCTCGAGCGCACGGAGCGCTTCTTCTTTCCTCTTCGGGTCGGCCGCGAGGATCGTGATGAGGCGCTTCCAGGCGCTCGCGCGCTTCGGCCTCTCTCTCACGATCTCCCAGAGCATCCGCTCGGACTCCGCATCCCGCCCGACCTGCAGGAGGAGCGCCGCGTAGTTCTCCTTCGTCTCGGCGTGAGTCGGGTTCCACCGGAGGGCCTCCCGGAACCTCGCCTCGGAGGTCTCCTTCTCCCCGCGCTGCGCCGCGACGACCGCGTGGAGGAGCCGCGCGCGGGGGTGGCCCGGTCGAAGTTCGAGCGCGCGAGAGAGCCATCGTTCCGCCGCCGCGTTCTCCCCCGCCGACCAGGCGAACTCGCCGAGGAGGATCGCCGCCTCGGGGTTCTCCGGATCCTTCGCCGCCACGGGCTCGAGGAGGGCAACCGCCTCCCTCCACCGCTTCTGCTTCCCGAGATCGGCGGCGCGGTAGAAGACCGCGACCGCTCCGACGAAGTCCTTCGGGTCGCGCCCGGAGGAAGGCCCCGCTGCCGTCGCGCTCCCTGCGTAGCCGAGCGCGGACAGCATCGCCTGCGCGTCCGGATCCGGGGCGGACGCCGCCGTCGCCTTCGCGCTCGACCGCGCCTCGGCCTCGGCCAGCAGCTTCTCGAACCGCGCGGCGACCTGCAGCTCCGAGGAATGGACGTTTCGTTCCTCCCGCGGGTCCTCCGCGATCCGGTAGAGCTCCGGCCTCGGCGCCCGCACGTACTTCCACTCCTTCGTGCGCAGGCCCCGGAGCCGCGCCCACCCGTAGGCC
>CBRGOK010000443.1:0-3927 GCA_967798035.1 uncultured bacterium | reverse complement strand
GGGAGGCGAGGGCAACCCGCGCCTTGGACGTCTCCCCGGTCGGAAAGTTCACCCAGGACCCGAGGGCGGCCGGCCCCGGGTCGCGCGCGCCTTCGGCGGCCGGAGGCGTCTCCCTCGGGGCGGCCTTCCTGATGGCGACCTCGGCCATCGGGCCGGGCTTCCTGACGCAGACCGCCCTCTTCTCCGAGCGGCTGGGAGCGAGCTTCGGGTTCACCATCCTCGCCTCCCTCCTCCTCGCCCTCGTGGCGCAGGTGAACATCTGGCGCGTCCTCCTCGCCGCGGGGATGCGGGGGCAGGAGGTCGCGGAGAGGATCCTCCCCGGGCTCGGCCTCCTCCTGACCGTCCTCGTCGTGGCGGGAGGGCTCGTCTTCAACGTCGGGAACGTCGCGGGCGCCGGCCTCGGCCTTCGCGTCCTCCTCGGCTGGAGCACCGAGGCGGGGGCCGCCGCGAGCGCGGCGGTCTGCGCCGCGCTCTTCCTCGCCCCGGACGCGGGCGCCGCCCTGGACCGGTTCTCCAAGGCGCTGGGGTTCGTCCTGATCGGCCTGATGGCCTACGTGGTGGCGACCACCCCGCCGCCGGCGGGCCGGGCCCTCGCCCGGACGTTCGCTCCGGAGGAGTTCTCCCTCCTCGCGACGGTCACCCTGGTCGGAGGCACGGTCGGGGGCTACATCACCTTCGCCGGGGCCCATCGCCTGCTCGACGCGGGGGTTCGCGGTCCCTCCTCCATCCCCGCGATCACCCGGAGCGCGGTGACCGGGATCTCCGTCGTGGCGGTCGTGCGCATCCTCCTCTTCCTCACGTCGCTCGCGGTGCTCGTCCCGGGGAGGAGCCTCGATCCCGCGGACCCGGCGGGCTCGGTCTTCCGGTTCGCCGCGGGGGAGGCGGGCCACCGACTGTTCGGCGTCGTCCTGTGGGCGGCGGCCGCCACCTCGGTGGTCGGGTGCGCCTACACGTCGGTCTCCTTCCTGCGCTCGCTCTCTCCCCGGCTCGATCGGAGGCCGCGGGCCCTCGTCCTCGGGTTCCTCGCGCTCTCCGCGATCGTCTTCCTCGCATACGGCAACCCCGTCCGGGTCCTCGTACTCGCGGGGGCGGTGAACGGGCTGATCCTCCCGATCACCCTCGGAGCCGTCCTCCTCGCCGCCCACCGCAGGGACCTCGTGGGCGAGTACCGCCATCCCCGGTGGATGACGCTCGCGGGAGCCCTCGTCGTCGTCGCCACGGCGTGGATGGGGATCGGGGCGCTCGTCTCGGAGTGGAGGAGGTCCTTCGCGTGACGGCGGCCGGTCCCTACCCGCGCCCGAGGCTCCGCCCGCTCGGGGACGCCGCGATCCGGATCGGCCTCGGCGAGGGGATCGATCCCTCCGTGCACCGGCGCGTGCGGGCCGCCTGCCTCGCCCTCGACCGGGCCCGGCTTCCGGGGGTCCTCGAAACCGTCCCGACCTACGAGGCTGTGACCGTCTTCTACCGCCCCGCCGTCGTCGGCTACGCGGATCTGGAGCGCGCGATCGAGTCGGCGCTCGCGGGTCTGCGGGATGGGGAGGTTCCTACGGGGAGACGCTTCACCCTCCCCGTCCGCTACGGAGGTCCTTGGGGCCCCGATCTCGAGTCCCTCGCCTCCTCCCACGGGATGAGCCCGGAGGAGGCGATCGAGGCCCACCGGACAGGCTTGTACCGCGTCTACATGATCGGCTTCGCCCCGGGCTTCCCCTATCTCGGAGGCCTTCCCGAGCGACTCTGGACGCCCCGGCTCGAGACGCCGCGCGTCTCCGTCCCGGCCGGCTCGGTCGGGATCGGGGGAGAGCAGACCGGCGTGTACCCGCTCGAGACGCCGGGAGGGTGGAGGATCATCGGCCGCACCCCCGTCCCGCTCTACGATCCGGACCGGACGCCGCCCGCCCTCCTCGCGTCGGGGGACTTCGTCCGCTTCCGGCCGGTCGAGACAGAGGAGTACCGCGAAGTCGAGGATCGGGTGCGCCGGCGAGCCTACGCCGTGGAGTGCGCCCCTCACGAGGAAACCTAGGTGGCCCCGGAATCGCGCATCGACCTCAACTGCGACCTCGGGGAGGGCGCCCGGGACGACGAGTCGATCCTCGACGTCGTCACGTCGGCGAACGTCGCCTGCGGCTTCCACGCGGGGAGTCCCGGGCTCATGCGGCGGATCGTCCGCTTGGCCTCGGCGAAGGGGGTCGGGGTCGGCGCGCATCCGGGGCTGCGGGATCCGGAGGGATTCGGGCGTCGCGAGGTGCCTCTCGCGCCAGGGGAGGCCTTCGACCTCGTCCTCTACCAGGTCGGGGCCCTCCAGGCTCTCGCCGCCGCCGAGGGGGAGAGGGTGCGGCACGTGAAGCCCCACGGCGCGCTCTATCACATCGCCTCCCGGGACGGCGAGGTCGCCCGCGCGGTCGCCTCCGCCGTCCGCTCGGCCGGAAAGGACCTGATCCTCGTCGGGCTTCCCGGGAGCGCGCTCGTGAAGGCCGGCCGGGAGGCGGGGCTCCCGGTGGCCGAGGAGGCGTTCGCGGACCGCGGCTATCGCGCCGACGGAGGCCTCGTTCCCCGCGACGCGCCGGGAGCCCTGGTCGACGATCCGGACGAGGCCGCGCGCCGCGCGGTGCGGATGGTCGTCGAGGGAAAGGCGACCACGGTCGACGGAGGCGAGCGGGCGGTCCGCGCCGACACGATCTGCGTCCACGGCGACACGCCGGGGGCCCTCGCGATCGCGCGCAGCGTCCGCGCCGCGCTGGAGAGCGCGGGGGTCGAGGTCCGCCGGCTCGGGGCCCCGTGACAGGAGCGCTCGAGGTGGTCCGGCCGGGACCGTTCACGACGGTCCAGGACCCGGGCCGCTTCGGCTACCTGCGGGACGGGGTCCCCCCCTCCGGGCCGATGGACCCCTTCGCGCTCGAGGCGGGCAACCTCCTCGTCGGGAACTCCCGGGACGCCGCCGCGCTCGAGGTCGCCCTCGGCGCCTGCGTCCTGCGATTCCGGGAGGAGGCGGAGGTCGCCCTCACCGGGGCCGACCTCGAGGCGAGCCTCGAGGGGGAGCCCGCCCCGCTCTGGGAGTCGTTCGCGGTCCTCCGCGGCCAGTCGCTCGCCCTCACGAGGGCGCGGAGCGGAGTGTGGGCCTACCTCGCCGTCGCCGGGGGGATCCTGGTCGATCCGGTGCTCGGGAGCCGCGCGACCTACACCCGCGCGCGGCTCGGGGGCCTCGGCGGCCGGACGCTCGCGCGGGGAGACATCGTCCCCACGGGAACGCCGGCGGGGCCCCCCTCGAAGGCGCGAGCGAGGCTCGAGGCCGGGGCCCATCCGGTCTATGCGCGCGACGCCGAGGTCCGGGTGATCCTCGGCCCCGACCTCGACCGCTTCACGGAGGAGGCCGTCGCGGTCCTCCTCTCCGAGCCCTTCAGGGTGGACTCTCGGTCGGATCGGATGGGATACCGCCTCGACGGGCCCTCTCTTCGGCTCCGGCGAGGCGCGGACATCCGGACCGACGCGGTGGCCCGCGGGACGGTGCAGGTCTCCTCCGACGGGAGACCGATCGTGCTCCTCGCGGACCGTCCCGCGACGGGAGGCTACGCGAGGATCGCGACGGTGATCGCCGCCGACGTCTGGAAGGTCGCGCAGCTCCCCACCGGCGGGAGGCTCTCGTTCCTCTCCGTCGGGATCGAGGAGGCCCAGGCGGAGGCGGGCCGGGAGGAGGCGCGACTCGAGGCGCTGGAGGCGAGCCTGCGACCCTGACGGAAACTGCCCCGGCTGGGTGTTGATCGGGCTGCGCGCGGCTGAGCCCAATCCCTCCTCCCTCGATTCCGTTCTCATTCGTCGCCCGCGTGGAACCGCTTCGGCGGCGCGCCGCAGCCCTCGTGGCGGCGGCCCGAGCTGCTTCACCTCCCTACACCGCCTCTAGCCTCCGGGAGAGCTTGCCCCAGTCCTGTCTCC
>CBRGOK010000442.1:0-3928 GCA_967798035.1 uncultured bacterium | reverse complement strand
TGGACAGCTCGCCAGCCCGCGCGCCGCGGCGTCGCTCCGGCAGAGGCGACGCCGCCGCGACCCTCCATCCGCGAATCCCGCGCGAGGCCCCTCACCGGACCGCGGTCGACGAGGTTCTTCCCGGAAGCGGACGCCCCGAGCGGCCCGTCGGCGGGAGGGGACCGGGCCCGGTCCCGTCAGAGGATGTCGACCCGGATCCCGTTCGAGAGGCGGGGGGCGCCGCCGAGCGGGAGCGCCGCCTGGGCGAAGACCGTCCCTCCGATCAGAGCGGGATCGGGCGCGACGGGGACGACGACGTCGAAGAGGTTAGGCGACGGCGCGAAGCGATTCATGGAGAGGAACACGTCGAGGCTCGTCCAGAGCGTGCAGCCCGGGTACGGAAGGACGGGGACGGCGGGATTCGAGACGCCGAGCACCAGAGGCGGCGGGGGGACCGTCGGGCCCGAGAAAACGTTCGCGTTGAGAAGAAAGCGGATCTCGCAGGCGGAGGACCCGGGAGACAGGAACTGGGTCGCCGAGAGGGTCGGAGGGACGACGATCCCGCTGGGGTCGCACCCCGGTCCCGTCGTCGAGAACGCGAATGTGAGCGGGCCGCAGACCTGGGCCGGCGCCGGGACCGCCGCCAGCGCGGACAGGAGAAGGGCCACCGAGGAGAGAGAGCGCTTCATTCCTGTTGCCTCCTGACTGCTGCAGGTTAGTCCCGACTGGAGCGTCGGGTACCGGCGGCGCCTCGCGCTCGCTCTGGCGGGGCCGCGGCCAGGCGGACCTCCGCCCGAGTTTCCCGCCTCGGACCCCTCGACGCTCTACAGCACGACCTCGAGCGCCCCCGTCACCGCCCCCGTCGAATCGAAGATCCGCCCCTGGAAGTAGACGGAAGCCCCGGCAAGCGCCGGGACCGCGGGGACGGGCATCGGCACCGAGGCGATCCCCTCGGCGCTGGTCGCCGCGAGGAAGAGGAAGTCGATCGACACGAGGAGCGGGCAGCCGGCCAGCCCGAAGGGGGCGAGGTCGATCGGGAGCGGGATCCCCGTGGCGACCCAGACGGTGTCCGACACGCCGAGGACGAGATGGGCGGGGACGCTCGGGAGCGCCTTCGAGAGGACGAGGCGGAAGTTCGGATTCCCGACGAGGACGCTCGGGTTCCCGCCCGCCGTGGTGATCCCCGGCACCTCGCCGCTCGAGCCCGGGCACCCCGCGCCGAACGCGCTCGTTCCCGGAGGGAGCCCGACGGCGGAGACCACGCGTGCGAAGCCCGGGCCCGGGCCGATGGCGAACTGCGTCGCGCCGAGCACGGCGTCGGGGACGCCGTCGCCGTTCACGTCGCCGGCCGCCGCCACGGAAGTGCCGAGCTGGTCGAACGCCTGGGCGCCGGAGAAGGTGAGCCCCGGGATCGGGGCCCCCGTGTAGCCGGTGTAGATCGTCGCCCGGCCCGCGCTGTTGAGCAGGGTGGGGGAGGAGGCCTTCGGCGCTCCGACGACGACGTCGCGGACGCCGTCCCCGTTCACGTCCCCGACACCGGCGACGGAGGTTCCAAACGCGTCGCCCTGGAACTGGGCCGACAGGACATAGAGGAGGGCCCCCGTCGCGCCCGAGTAGGCCCTCGCTTGGCCGACGTCAGGCGACCCGATGGGGAAGGTCGGCGCCCCGACGACGAAGTCGGGGACGCCGTCCCCGGTGACGTCGCCCAGGCCGGCGACCGAACTCCCGAACGCCTGGAGCTGATTGCCGAAAAGGGCGAGGCCGGGGACGGGGTTTCCCGTCGCGCCCGAGAACACCCTCGCCGCGCCGGCGAGGGTCGCGAAGGAGGGATCCCCGACGAGGATGTCGGGCACTCCGTCGGCGTCAATGTCGCCTACGCCAGCCACGGCTCGGCCGAACCCCATGCTTCCGGCCGGCCCCGTGATCGTGGTGACGAGGGCGCCCGTCGCGCCGGAGAAGAGCCGCACGAGGTTCAAGAGGGGAGCGCCGACCGCGACGTCGGGTATCCCGTCACCGCTGACGTCGCCCACGCCCGCGACCGATCGCCCGAAGTCCCCGCCCCCCGGTGAAGCGACGAGGTCGAAGAGCAGCGAGCCGCTGGCGCCGGAGAAGATCCTCGCCACCCCCGCGGTCTCCGGCCCGCCGACGATCAGGTCGGGGGCTCCGTCCCCGTCGACGTCTCCCGCTCCGGCCACGGAGGATCCGAACCAGACCGGGCCGGTGAGCGTGTAGAGGACGAGGCTGGTCGCGCCGGAGTAGACGCGAGCCAGGCCCGCCATCGGCCCACCGACGAGGACGTCGTCGAACCCGTCCCCGTTCACGTCTCCGACCCCGGCGACGGCCCACCCGGTGCTGCTCGCCGGGGATCCGTTGAGGGTCCAGAGCGTGTACCCCTGCCCACGGGCGGCGTGGCCGAGCGCGAGGGCGACGAGCGCAGCCATCGCCGCGGGGCCGGGAGGGGAGAAGCGCCAGGGAGAGGTGCGTGCATCCGCCATGGCTCGACCCGGGTTGGAAGGCGGGGGCGATTCTAGGCGAGATGCGAAGGGACGGGTAAGGGCGCGGTCGGGCCTGTCACCCTCCTCGGATGTATCTGGGGGAGGATCGCGGTGCGCGCGGGGGTTCGCCGTCCCGACGACGACGGTGCCGGGGTGGGGCCCTCGAGGGAGGTCGGGGTCTGGCTCGAGCGCGATAGGGAGCGGAAGTGGTGCCGGTCGGACGCGCGCAGGAGCGCGGTTCCGAGGTGGAGGGAGAGAGATCTCCCACGGCGTCCTCCCACTTCTCCACTCGGGCATGCGCAGGCGCGGGAGCGATTCCCGAGGGCCATGCCCCGGCTCGGCACCTCCCCCGGGTTCGATGGCCTGGCTGCAACCGTCGCAGGGCGTGATCGTTAGGGGAGGGCCCCGCCCGACCGCTCCGTCCCGGTCGCCGCTCGCCTCCCCCGGTCGCCGGGATTCCCGCCGCATTTCATGGGTCCAGGGCGCGACTCGTGCGAGGTAGAGACTTCGCGAGACGCACTCAGGTCACGTCCGGATGACACGGTCGCATTCCTGCAGCGGGGAGGAGGCTCGACGTACGGGTCGCGGGATTCCTGGAACTCTTCGACGAAGCGGAGGCGAGGCGCCTTCTTCGCGGCGCGGACGAGGAGATCGCCCAGGGCCTTTCCCTCGTTCATGCTCGCCTGCGGGACTCGATCTGCGGGTGGGTGCGCCGGCGGTTTCCCGGCATGTCCCCCGACGACCTGGCCAACGTCTACGGGGAGGTCCTGGTCGGCGTCCTCGAGGCCGCCCGCGCGGGGAGGTTCGACCCTGACCGACCCCTGTTCCCTTGGCTCTGCAAGATCGCCCACGCCCGCGCGGTCGACCTGTTCCGCCGGCGGACGACCTACGGAAGGGTCCTGTCCGCCGTGGTCGAGCGGCTCCGGGAGACCGGGACCGGGCGCCGGTGGTCGACCCTCGATGAGGCCCGCCGCGTGGAGATCGGCGAGGCGATCCGGGACGCCGTCGTCCGGTTGCCCATGCGCCAGCGTCTCGTGTTCCAGCTCTGGGCGATCCACTTCCCCGAAACGGCGAAGCTGCAAGTCCTCCGGAGGATCGTCTCCGACGCGACCGGAAGGGAGGAGACGCTCGGGGCCGTCAAGCGAGCGCTGGAGGAGGGGCGAGGGAAGGTGAGGCGGTTCCTGAAGGCGAAGGGCCACGGCGAGCTGGAAGGCGGTGACGGATGAGCGCGACCTCGGATCGAGAGCGGGAGACGCGGGCCTTTGACGCCTTGATCGTCTACGCCCTGCGGCGGGAACCGTCGGAGGCCGAGCTGCCGGACGCCCCCGGAGACCTGGGGTCCCTTCTGAGCGAGGAGGATCGGCGCGCCCTCGCCGCTCTCGGTCCCGACCTCGTGACGCGCGTCCTCTCCGGGGAAAGGTGTAGGCCCCCGGCGTGTCGGGCGCGATGCTCGC
>CBRGOK010000441.1:0-3953 GCA_967798035.1 uncultured bacterium | reverse complement strand
CCCGAGGATCCCCGGGGGGAGCCCTACCCCCCCACGGCCCTCATGTCGAGCTCGTCGAGCCGGTGCAGCTCGTAGACGGCGGGCTTGAGATCCCCCGCCTTCCGGAACATCGACGCGATCTCCTCGTCCCCCGCGCCCGACCGCAGCGCGGCCATGAAGTCGACCTCCCCCCCCGTGAGGAGGCAGGAGCGGATCCTGCCGTCGGGCGTGACCCGCAGGCGGTTGCAGCGCTCGCAGAAGGGGTTCGACATCGCGTGGATGAACCCGACGACCGCGCCGGTCTCATCGATCCGGAAGCGCTCGGCGGGTCCCCCGTCGGCGTAGGCCTGCAGTGGGGAGAGGGTGAAGCGCTCCGCCAGCCGGTCAAGCAGCACCGTGTAGGGGACCGTCCACCCGCGCGCCTCGCCCCGGCGCGTCGGCATGTACTCGATGAACCGCGCCTCGATCCCCGTCTTCCCGGCGAAGTCGGCGAAGGCGAGGACCTCGTCGTCGTTCATCCCCCCGACCACGACCGCGTTCACCTTGATCCGCTCGATCCCCGCCTCCCGCGCCGCCTCGATCCCGTCGAGGACGGCGGCGAGGTCTCCTCCATGCGTGAGCGTCCGGAAGCGCTCCGGGTCGAGGGAGTCCAGTGAGACGTTGATCCCCTTAAGACCCGCCTCCTTCAGCGGCCGGGCGAGATCCCGCAGGCGCGAGCCGTTGCTCGTCATCACCACCTCGCGGATTCCCGGGACCCGGGCGGTCCGGCCCGTGATCTCGACGATCTCGCGGCGGACGGTCGGCTCCCCTCCCGTCAGGCGGATCTTGACGATGCCGAGGGAGCCCGCGACGCGGACGATCCGCTCGAGCTCCTCGACGGTGAGGAGGCCGCGGGGGGAGGCCGGCAGCGTGCAGTACGTGCACCGGAAGTTGCACCGGTCCGTGACGGACACCCGGAGGTAGGTCACCTTCCGCCCGAGCCGGTCGATCACTTCCCGTTCCCTCCGTCGAGCACCCTCCGCAGCAGCGCCGCCCGCTGGACGTCGCGCTCCGCCTCGACCAGCTCCTTCCCCGCGCGCGCCTGGACGTGGCCGGGCTGGGTGAGGACCAGGAGGCGGTTCACGGCGCCGGCGTCGAGCTCCGGGAGCAGTCCGAGGTGCACCCCCAGCCGCACGGCCGAGAGGTGGCCGATCGCCTCGTCGGAGGTGATCGAGCGGGCGCTCCGGAGCAGGCCGATCGCGCGCCAGATCTTGTCCTCGAGGCTGGAGCGCTGATCCTTCAGGAGGTGGGAGCGCACGTCGCGCTCGTACTTGAGGATGTGCGGGATCATCCGCCGGAGGTCCTCGAGGATCTCCAGCTCCGAGCGGCCGAGCGTGATCTGGTTCGAGACCTGGTAGAAGTCCCCCGTCGCCCGCGTCCCCTCCCCGTGGAGGCCCCGGATGGCGAGGTTCGTCTTCGCCGCCGCGTTGAAGACGCGCTTCATCTCCCGCTCCGCCATCCCGAGGCCGGGGAGGTGGACCATCACGGAGACCCTCAGGCCCGTCCCGACGTTCGTCGGGCAGGCGGTGAGGTAGCCGAACTCGGCGTGGAAGGCGTACTCGATCCGCTCCCCGAGCGCCTTGTCGGCCCGGTCCATCCGCTCCCAGGCGGCATCGAGGGCGAGGCCCGAGAGGAGGACCTGGACCCGGAGGTGGTCCTCCTCGTTCACCATCACCCCCACGGTCTCCCCCCGGCCGAAGGCGACCCCCCGCTCCCACTTCGCGCCCGCGAGCTCCCGGCTGATCAGGTGCCTCTCGAGGAGGAGCTCGCGGCAGACCTTCGAGGCCTCCCGCAGGGGGAGATAGGTCGGCTCCTCGGCGAAGCCGCTGCCGAGGATCCTCTCCCGCAGATCCTTCGCGAGGTCCGCCGCCTGCTCCTCCTTCAGGCGGCCGACGAAGGGGTATCCGGAGACGTTCCGCGCGAGCCGGATCCGCGTCGAGATGACGACGTCGGATTCCGCCGAGCCGGCCGCCAGCCAGTCGCCGACCCTGTCGGTGAACGTCTTGAGGTACGGCTCCACGGGGGGGGACCTGTTTTAGACCCGGACGGGCCCCATTCTACGACCCTCCCGAGAGGATCCGGGCGAAGACCGCCGGGTCGGCGTTCCCCCCCGAGAGGACGAGGGCGGTCTTCCCCCCCACCGCCGGGATCTTCCCGGCGAGCACCGCGGCCAGCGGCGCCGCCCCGGAGGGCTCGACCAGGATCTTCATCCGCTCCGCCAGGACCCGGACGGCCCGCTCGATCTCCGGATCCCTCACCGTGACGACCCTCTCGACGAACTTCCGGGCGAGGGCGAAGGGGATCTCTCCCGGCGCGACCGGCCTCAGCCCGTCCGCGATCGTGTCCCCGGGCCGGATCGTGACGATCTTCCCCGCCTCGAGGGATCGGCGCAGCCCGTCGGCCGCTTCCGGCTCGACGCCGAAGACCCGGATTCCGAGCTTCTGCGCCTTCGCCGCAAGAGCGACTCCGGCGATCAGTCCTCCTCCTCCGACCGGAACCACGATCGCCTCGACGTCGGGCGCCTCCTCGAGGATCTCGAGCCCGACCGTCCCCTGTCCCGCCACGACGTCGGGGTCGTCGAAGGGAGGGACCATCCGGTAGCCCCTCTCCTGCAGCACCTCCTGGGCGAGCCCGCGCCTCTCCTCGGACGTCCTCCCCCGGAACAGCACCTCGGCCCCGTATCCCCTCGTCGCCTCGACCTTCGCCTTCGGGGCGTCCTCGGGCATGACCACCACGCACGGGAGCCCGAACGCGCCGGCCGCGATCGCGACCCCCTGGGCGTGGTTCCCGGACGAGTAGGTGACGACGCCCCTCGGCTTCACCTTCCCCTCGCAAGCGCGCGCGACGTGGTTCGTCGCTCCCCGCGCCTTGAACGCCCCTCCCCGCTGGAGGTTCTCCGCCTTGAAGAGGAGGGCCCTCCCCGCGATCGCGTCGATCGACCGGGACTGGAGCAGCGGCGTTCGGTGGACGCGCCCGCGGATCCGCGCCGCCGCGGCGCGGACGTCCTCGATCCCGACGGGAAGCTCCGGCACGGGGACGATGATATCGGTCGCCGCGGCGAGCGGGTCCTAGCTGACCCCCAGCCGGCGTCTCCGCCGTCGCGTCTCATGGGAGGATCCTCTCTTCCAGCGCTTCCCGGCTCCGACCGGAAGGAGGGCGGCCTCCCGCTCGCGGACCAGGTCGGCTCCACCCCCTTCGAGCGTCGAGAGGAATTCGCGAGGTCGGGCGATACGGATGCCGCGAAACTCCCGGAGGATGAGAAGGTGCGCGTCTCCGGTCACGATCCATCCCGCGCGGCCCTCGACGGCGCACTCGAGATACCGGTTGTCTGGAGGATCGGCCTCGATGATCTCGAATCTGCTCTCCCCTTTCGTCATCACGGCGATCGCCTCGAGTCCCCTCAAGAGCTCCTGGATCTGCCGCTGGGACCTCCCGTGCCTCGTGGCGAGGCGGGGCTCCCGCAGGACACGGTCGATCTCTTGGAGGATCGGGCGGGATGCGACGAGGCGGACGCGTCCCTCGTGCGCCGCCGAAAGAACCCGTCCTGGAGGCCCCGCCGGAGTCAGGATCGCCGAAACGACGACGTTCGCGTCGAGGACCGCCCGGATCATCGCCGCCTTCTGGCGGCGCGCTCTCGGACGGCCCGGACCGCCCGCGAGACCTCCTCCTCGATCACGGCCGGGGAAACGTCTCGGTTCCGCGCCCAGATCTCCCGCACGATCTCGAAGAACCGGGCGCGACGGCGGCGCCGCTCTGTCCCGTTCGAGATCCGAAGGACTCCCATCCTCCTGCCCCGCGCGTCGTAGATCACGAGCTCGCCCCCTCGTTCGAAGGCCTCGGCGAACAGCCGGCCCGATGGCTTTCTTCCGCTCCGTGCTCTCGTGGGGTGGTCTCGCTGCACCGGTCGTCTCCGCGCTCGACGGGAGGGGATTCTA
>CBRGOK010000440.1:0-4009 GCA_967798035.1 uncultured bacterium | reverse complement strand
GCATCTCCTCGTCCTCCCCGACGAGGCAGGGAAGGTCTATCTCCCGAGGAAGGGGATGCCCCTCGACCCTTGGGGAACTCCCTACGAGTACGACTACTCGGAGGGGGACGGCGGTCGGTGGGACATCGAGGTCCGATCGTTCGCGAGCGACCGGCGTCTGGGCGGGGAAGGGGAGGCGGAGGACATCCGGCGTGTCTCCGGTTCCCGTCCACCGTCTCGACCGGCGCCGAGCGCCAAGGTCGTCCTCGCGAAGGCGGAGATCACGACGATCGCCCAGGCCGTGCAGTCCTACCAGATCAAGAACGGGCGCCTCCCCGAGAGCCTCGTGCCGCTCGTCACCCCGGACGAGAACGGGGCGACCTTCCTCCAGGACCGGCGGGAGATCCCGGTCGACCCCTGGGGCTCCCCCTACCTGTACGAGCCCGACCCGAACGGGATGACCTTCTCGGTGACGTCCCTCGGAAGGGACGGGGAGCCCGGCGGAGAGGGAGACGACGGCGACATCTCCAACAAGACGATCGCCAACGAGCGTCACGCTTCGGCCGCGGCGGGAGGGGAACGGCGACCCGAGAGCGGCCCCGCGGCCGTCGAGGACGGGGTCAAGACCCTGGGCAAGACGTACGAGGGACTCCAGGCCGGCCTCGCGGGATTCGTCGTCCAGGATCTCGCGGACGCGGTGATCCACTACCGGATCGACCACGGACGGCTCCCCGAGTCGCTCGACGCCCTCGTCGTTCCCGACGCACGGGGGAACGCCTACCTCCGCGGCGAGACGCCGCCCCCCGACCCGTGGGGCCGCCCGTACGGGTACCGCTCCGACGGGAACGGACGGAGCTTCACGATCAGCTCGAACGGGAAGGACGGGAGGCCGGGGGGCGAGGGGCTCGACGCCGACATCCGGTTCAGCGCCGACGCGGCGGTGCGTCCGCGCAAGGCGCGGTAGGAACTCCCCGCCGCCCGACCGGGCGGGCTCGATCGCCCGACCTCGACCGGCTCCTCTCCGAGGTCGCCCGAGATTCGAACTTGCATTTTCTCGGGTCCTCCGGCACGCTCCCGGCGCGAGTCCTTCGCGTGGGAATCGTCCTTGGAAGGAAGGTCTGACATGAGAAACGAAACGGGAATCCTCCTGACCGCCGCCCTCTCCTGCCTCCTCCTCACCGGGAAGCCCTCGGCCTGCGGGATCGAGGGGGTCGCCCCCCCCACGAGCCTCGCCGTCGACGTCTCCCCGACGACCGTCCTCCTGGGGACCGAGTGCCTCGGCTTCGTTACCGGCGGCGGATCCATCCCCGTCGGGAGCAGCGTCGGGTCCTTCTTCTTCCACGGTGGGATCAAGGACGGGTTCCTCTTCATGGGCTTCCAGTACATCGACGAGGGGACGGGGCTGCTCGTCAAGGGACTGAGCATCTCCGCGTTCGTGGCGGGGGCGAGCGAGGACTGCCGTCACTTCGAGGGAGAGGCCGCGCTCGACGGAGTCGGCGGGTTCACGTACGCCGCCGACGTCTGCGACAACGGCGAGCCCGGGGTGGCGGACACCTTCGCCATCACCCTGAGCAACGGCTACTCCGCGGCCGCGGTCCTCGGGTCGGGGAACATCCAGGTCCACCCCTGCCACTAGCCTCCCGGCGCAGCGTTCCTTCGGGCGGGGCGGTCGCGTGGACTCGACCGCCCCGGCTCTTTCCGCGGTCGGGGAGCTTCGGAGATGGGGTCTCCCACACGCAGACGCGCCGACGCCCCTCGCGAAGGGCGAGCCCCGCGAGGGGCATCGCGACGAACGGAGGGTCGTCTCCTAGAATCTCGCCACGTTGTGGAGGTTCCCATGCGCATCCCCCTCTCCCTCCTGACCGCTCCCTGTCTCTCCCTCCTCCTCGCCCCCGCGTCGAGCGCGCAGGGGACTTGCGGCAACCTGACGGTGACGATCTCCCCGAACCCCGCCCCGTACGGCGCGCCCGTGACGGTCACGGTCGCGAACAACTCGGGGAACGCGGCATCGCTGTCGAGCTCCTGCGTGATCACCGCGATCTACCCCACGCTCGGGACGGCGCCCGTCTTCGCTCCCTTCTGCCTGACGGTGCTCACCCCGGTGCCTCCCGGGACCCAGCTCTCGCAGACCTGGGATCAGAAAGGGAATTGCGACCAGCAGGTCCCTCCGGGCCTGTACACCGTCGTCGTGAATGCCGTCCCGGGCGGGTCGTGCAACTTCCCCCTCACCATCTCCCCTTGCCCGGCCGGCGCGATCTCGAGCTTCGGGACCGGATGCGGGAGCGGCGCCGCCTGCGGCGGTCCCGCGACCCTGACGCTCCAGGACTGCCCCGTGAACGGAACGATCGTCACCTTCCGCCTCGCGAACGGGCCGGCGAACGCGCCCTCCGCCCTCGCCCTCGGCGGGAGCAACACGAGCTGGATGGGGGTGCCCCTCCCGATCCCGATCGGCCTCGGGTGCTCGATCCTCGTCTCCCTCGACGTGATCCTCCCCGGGCCGCTGACGGCCTCGGACGGGCTCGCCCTCTTCCCGGCCTCCATCCCGGCGGACCCCGCCCTCGTCGGCCAGACGGTCTATGCGGAGGGGGCCGCGATCGCTTCGGGAACCGTCCGGGCGACGAACGGCCTCGCGGTCACGATCGGCTAGGTCGGGCGACGCATGGCCCCCTCGCGGAGTGTCTGCATGAAGTACCCCCTCCTCCTTCTTCCCCTGCTCCTCCCCGCGACGGCGGCGGCCCAGGCCTGCGGTCCGCTCACCTTCGTGGTGACCCCGACCGGCACGGGCTGCTCGCCCCCCGTCTTTCCGCTCCCGAACCCCTCGCTCACCGTCACGGTCGCCGCGGGGCCGGGGAACTGCTCGATCCAGTTCTTCGGACCCGTCCTGATGATTCCCCACTTCCTCACCCTGGGGGTGGCGAACCCCGCTCTCGACCTGACTCCCTTCGGGTTCCCGGGCTGCACGCTCCTGACGAGCCTCGACATCGTCGACAAGCTCTTCCCGACCGTGGGAGGAGGTCTGCTGCTGACGGTCCTCCTCCCGCAGGATCCCGCCCTCATCGGCGCGACCGCCTACGCGCAGTTCTTCGACGTCGTCGCGTTCACGATAGCCCTCTCGAACGGGGTTCGGATCGACATCCAGTAGCCGTCCCTCCCGGGAGGCGGGTCCCGGGATCCCGGTCGCGCTCAGCGCGGCGCAGAAGCCGGAGGGGGCGACCGGGTCTCGTCGAGCAGGACCTCTCCCCCCTTCATCACGAAGAGGACGCGCTCGAGCGCACGGATGTCCTCGAGGGGATTCCCCCGGACCGCGATCACGTCGGCGAACCGGCCCGGCTCGAGGCTCCCCACTCGGTCCTCCCACCCCATCAATGAGGCCGCGTTCAGCGTCGCCGCGCGGATCGCCTCGAGAGGTGGAAGTCCGACCTCGACGAGGATGGCGAACTCCCTCGCGTTCTCCCCGTGGGGGAAGACCGTCGCGTCGGTCCCGAAGGCGATCCTGACCCCGCCCCGGATCGCGAGGGCCGCGCTCTCGCGGGCGAGCGCACGGCCGGCCCGCAGGGCCTGGAGCCGAGCTTCGGGAGCCCCCTTCTGCTTGGCCTCCTCGAGGAGCCAGTCGAGCCGGTAGAGCGTCGGCACAAGGAAGGCGCGGCCTCCCTTCATCGACTCGACGGTAGAGGCGTCGAGGAGCCCGCCATGCTCGATCGAGTCGACCCCCGCGCGAACCGCGTTCCCGACCGCCGCCGGCCCCTGCGCGTGGGCCGCGACCTTCCGGCCGGCGGCGTGAGCCACCTCGACCACGCGTCGGATCAGCGCCTCCGGACACTCGCACGCCTCGCGGTCCGCCTCGGACGGGGCGACTCCTCCCCCCGCGCAGACCTTGATCGCGTCGGCGCCCGCCGCGAGGAACTCGCGGACCCGGGCGGCCCCCTCCTCGGGGTCGGCGGCCCTCCCCTCCCCCCCGAAGACCCGGTCGCAGACTTTTCCTTCCGGGCCGATCCCGGCAACGGCCACCTGCATGCGGGGTCCGGGGATC
>CBRGOK010000439.1:0-4020 GCA_967798035.1 uncultured bacterium | reverse complement strand
CGGCTCCACATGCACAGGCGTACCGTCCGCCAGCACGGGCTTGACGCACTCGGTGCCGGGCGTGAGGGGGAGGTAGGGGATCTGGATCCATCGGGCCTCCTCGCGCGAGGCCGATCCGAACGCGACCCCGAGAGGAAAGATCCCGGCCGGGGACCGCCCGTCACCCTCCCGCTTCTCCGGGCCGGAGGAGTGGCGGGCCCGGTCGGTTGCCCACCCGAGGCCCGCGCGGCCGACGGTCACGGGTCGCGGATCTCCGACCCGTCTCCAGGATCCGCCGGGAGCGTCGCGCTCGTAGCGGCGGAGGATCCCGTCGGTCGCCGTCCACGAGGGCGTCCGGACGAGGAGGACCTGGAGCGCCTCGTCGGGAATCCGGAGTCCTCCAGCCGGTTCCCGCGCGCAGGAGAGGACGGAGGCAGCGAGCAGGGCGACCGGGAGTCGGAGGCCCGCCCGATCGGGGGAGGAGGCGCGGGATCCTGCGCGTCCGGCCATGGCGGCGTACCTATTATCTGTCCCGTGATCGGGAGCTTCCTTCTCCTCCTGTCCCAGATCCAGGCGGAGTCCCGGCCCCCCGCCAAGCCCCTCGCCCGCGTCTCGTTCGAGAACGTCTCGGGCCGGCCGATGAAGGGGGCGGTCGTGCGGGGGAATCTCCCCCTGCCGCCGACCTACTCCGGTCCCGTTCCCCCGCTCACGCTCGCCTACGGCAGGCGCCCCCTCCCGACCCAGGTCACCGTCCTCACGACCTATCCACCGACCGAAGCGGGAGGCGCCCTCGGGCGCCCCGAGATCGTCGAGCTCGCCGCGCGCGTGGACCTCCCCCCGTTCCCGAGCCTCACCCTCGAGGTCCTCGCGACGGAGGGAGGCGCAGGCGAGGGGAGGCCCGCGACGGGGCCCGAGGTCGCCCGTCTTCTCGCGGCGAAGGACCCCCTCCTCGTCCGGGGGACGGACGTGTTCGGCAACCCGTACGAGGCGCGGATTCCGCTCGGGGAGGAGCCGCTCGAGGTGTTCCGGCGGGGGCCCCTCCTCGAGACGCGGATCTACGCCGCGACGATGCGCCCCGCGGGTCCCGGTGGGGACACCTCGCCGGCGCTGCCGGCGCTGTGGCGCGTGCGCGCGTACGTGACGCTGTTCGGGGAGGAGGACTTCGTCCTCGTCGACTTTCTCTTCCACAACGGACCGGTCCGGGAGGACGTGGTCGGCCCCTTCTACTTCCGGGACCTCGAGGTCTCGGCGCCCGAGGGGTGGAGGTTTGACGTCTGGAAGCGGGAGTTCGGCTCCTCGGGAGAAGGGCGCGTCGAAGAGGGCCGGACGCACCTCCCGGTCGTGCCGCCCCTCCCCGACGGGAAGATGCACTTCGTCCCCGACCAGGCCTGCTTCACGGTCCGCACCGCCCTCTCCGCGGGCGGCGCGCGAGAACGCGCGCTGCGATTCCTCGGCGAACGGCCGGTCTTCGTGCCGGTCCCCGGCGGCACGCTCTACTCCTGGTCGAACCCGCAGACGGCGCGATACGACGCGAACAAGTACCCGCTCCCGATGGTTCCCGAGGAGATCCGGGCGGAGGTCCGCGCCCGGCTGACGGCCGAGGCCGAGGGGGTCGACGCGGTGGCGAAGGAGGGGTGGAAGGGGCGAGGGTTCCACCGGGGCCGGCTCGGCTGGGCCTTTCCCTACGACGACCCCTACGGCGGGGTGACCGGCGGGGGAGGGCTCTCGTACGTCTACGAGCACGAGACGGTCGCGACGGGACACCGCCGGTCGATGGACCGGATCCTCCTCCTGATGGATCGCGTGTGGGAGCGGGAGTACCACACCCTCTTCTTCGAGGACGGGCGCCCCTTCACCATGGCGAGGCATCCCTTCTTCCTCGGGACGCGGTACGAGCCGCCGGGGAAGTTCGAGGGTCCCGTCGCGGATCCGCATCCGGCCCGCAATCACCTCTGGCGCGGCTACCCCGCGACGCCGCCCGGACCTCCCTTCGACGCGCACCTCGCCGCCGTGCGGGAGCGGGGCCTCGCGCCCGACTACGAGCCGGCCCTGCGGGGCTACGACTCGTTCGACACCCAGCACCGGGCGCGCGCCTTCCACATGATGCCCGCCTTCTACCTCCTCGGGGACCCGATCGCCCGGGACCACATCGTGAGCCTCGCGATGGTGGACAACGCGATCCGCTGGAAGGGCCTCCCCGGCGTCGAGGCGCTGGTCGCGCAGTTCCCGGGAAAGGGGATCGCCGGGGGGCGCGCCGACGGCTGGATGGACCACATCCGCGCCGCGGCCTTCAACATCTCCCGCGATCCGGAAGTGCGCGGCGAGATCGAGGCGGCGGTCGCGGGCTACTACGCGGTCCTCGAGAAGGCCCAGTCCCCCGAGACGGGGAACTTCATCCGCAACGGCGCCTACGAGAAGATCTTCGGGGGCCAGGCGGACTGGGACCAGGCGTGGGAGTCGGGGTGCATCATGGCCGACGGGGCGAAGTGCGCGCTCGAGATGTTCCGCGGCGGTCCGCGGGAGGAGGTCGCGGCGCGGATCGCCCGGATCTTCGAGAAGCGCGCCCGCCTCGCCGTCGGGGCCGGGTGGAACAAAGACGCCAGGGCCCCCTTCGCCGCCTTCCGGATCGGCCCGCCGGGAAAACTCGACGAGATCTTCGTCCCTCCCGTCGGGTCCGGCGCGGAGACTTTCTACATGGGGACGCCGTTTGCGTGGTTCCACGAGCTGACGGGCGACCGCGTCTTCCTCGACCGCGCGCTCCAGGCGAGCGGCCTCGCCGCGGACCGGGAGAAGTTCGTCCGCACGAAGTTCCCCGACGGAATGTCGACCTACCTCGTCTGGCGCGTCCAGCGGGAGATCCTCCCCAAGCCCTTCCCGGAGCGGCGCCATTGAGAGGGCCGGCCCCGGGCGCGGGCCCCGGGGCCGACCGGAGGCGCGAGGCTAGGGGAGGAGGACCAGGTCGCGGCGCGTCGAGATCCGTCCGCCGAAGGGGGCGACGGAGGTGATCACCGCCGCCTGGACGGAGAAGGGGAACCCGACGAGCGCGGGGGTGACCGGGATCGGGACGTTCAACTGGAACGTTCCGCCGGCGTTGAGCGACCCCGAGCCGAGTGGGAAGGACCCGAGGAGGTCGAGGAGGAAGATCATGTCGAGCCCGAAGGCGCCCTGGAGGTCGAACCAGCCGTTCGTCGTCCCGAGCCGCAGGCCGAAGGGGGCGTTCGGAGGCCCGGTGAGGGTGATCGGGAGGAGGTCCCCCAGCTCCGCGATCTTGGGGAAGCCGACGACGGGCATCGGCCCGGCGAGCGCCTGCACGGTCGAGCCCGGCTGGACGGTCGTCGAGCCGGGGGTCACCTGGCAGTGGCGCACCGTCGAGTTGATCTCCGCCACGAGGGAGTTGACCGATCCGAGGGAGAGATAGACGAGCGAGCCGTTGCGGGCGCGGAGCCCCGTCCCTCCCGAGATCGCGCAGCCCTGGATCGCCGTGCGCGGGCCGTTGTCGACCCGGATCGCGTCGAACCCGGGGCCCGCCGACACGGTGAGGTTGTCGAGGAGGACGAGCCCGGCGTTGCCGAGGGAGAGAAGCCCGATCGAGGGGGTCGCCGAGGTCCCGATCGCGAGGTCCTCGAGGACGACCCCGTTCGGGACCGCGGGGACCCCCGTGATCGTGACGGGCCCGGAGGTCGTGTCGATCGCGATCGGCCCGGTCCCGTCCGAGCGGATGCGGACGGGGAGGGTGACGGTGAAGGAGGGGTAGGTCCCCGTCGCGACGAGGACGACGTTCCCGGGCGCGGCCGCGGCGAGCGCGGACTGGATGTCGGGGAAGGTGCCCGGCCCCACCTTGAGGAGGTTGCCGAAGACCGCCGGCAGGGGGGTCGCGTCCATCGTCGCGAGGAGGCCGGTCTCGCCGTGGGTGAGGGTCTGCTCGAGGCGGTAGAAGTACTCCGTCCCGTTCGCGAGCCCCGCGTCGAGGATCTGGTAGACCGCGCCGGAGGAGGGGCCCCCGAGCGGGACGATCGGGGATCCGGCGATCTCCGCGAAGGG
>CBRGOK010000438.1:0-4021 GCA_967798035.1 uncultured bacterium | reverse complement strand
ATGCCGGAGAAGGCGCGCGAGATCGAGCGGGAGCTGCGGCGGCGCTTCACGACCTTCTACGACGAGTCGGCGGCGATCGGCCGGCGCTACCGCCGGCAGGACGAGGTCGGGACCCCCTACTGCGTCACGGTGGACGGGGAGACGATGAAGGAGGACACCGTCACCCTGCGGGAGCGCGACTCGATGGCGCAGGAGCGCGTCCCGGTACGCGACCTCGTCGGCTCGGTCGAGGGGAAGATCGAGGGGTGGCGGCGGGCCGGCGCCCGCGGCTAGCCCGGAGGGGGCTTCCGGATCGACTTGAGGCGGTGGATCGCGTCGAGGATCCCGTGCCCGCCGGTCGCGGGGTCGGGGGGCGGGACGGGAGCGGCGGACCTCCCATGGTCGGGAGCGGAGGGAGCGGGAGGCGGGTTGTAGGCCTCGTTCTTCCGCCCTTCCCAGGAGGGGACCGGATCCCGGCCGAAGGCCGACGCGGCGGGGGGGAACGCCTGCGCCGGAGGCATCGGAGCCTGGGGGGCGGCCGCCGGAGGGAGATCGCGCACCGCGGAGAGGATCCGATCGATCCCCGCCTTCAGCTCCCGCGTGTCGCCGGACGTCCGCGCGATCGCGGCGACGCCCTCGGAGATCGCCCCCATCTGCTCGGCGACGAGGGTGACGAGGCGCTCCATCTCGCCGGCGACGGCGCGGGAGGCGTCCCGCTCCTCGACCACCGCCTTCGAGAGCGCCTCGATCCTCTCGCGCAGGCGGGGGAGTTCCTCCGACTTGCCCGAGTTCTTCGCGAGGCCCTCGACCTGGGTGCGCACGCCGCCGAGCGCCTGCTCGATGGCGGCGCGGGTCTTCGCCAGGTCGTCGGGGCCGACGAACCCGGCCTCCGTCTTCAGGCGGCCGAGCCGCTCCTTGAGGGACTCCGCGGACCGGTAGGTCGCCTCGACGCCGTCCGTCACCTTCCGCGCGACGATGTCGACCTGGGCGAGGGAGGAGCGGAGGGACTCGATCCCGCGGCCCAGGGCCTCGAGCCGCTCGACGACCTCCTGCGAGGGCCGGAGGGACTGGACGGCGCGCGCGATCGTCTCGAGCCGCTCGACGACCTCGGGCGGCGCGCCGGGGGCCGGCGCGAGGTTCACCGCCGCCGTCTCCACGTCCTCGCCGAGGCGGTCCTCGGCGCGGCGGGAATCGAGGACGAGGAAGGCGAGCGCGACGAGCCCCGCCCCGAAGAGGAGGAGGGTCGAGGGGCCCACTCCGGCCCGCGCCAGGCGGTCGGCGAGGGTCGGCTCCTTCGGGAGGAAGGTGAGCACGAGCGCCGCCCCGAGGAGGAAGAGGCCGAATCCGAGGAAGGCGAAGGGGAGGCGACGACTTCGGGGAGCGCGCGGGGGGACGCTCTCCACCTCGCCGATGTCCTCGACGACGGTCTCCTCGGAGGTCGTTTCGGTGGACGGGGATTCCGTGGCTTGGGTCACGGGGGGGAACCTGCGGGGTTCGCTTATCGGACCCGCCCGGGCGCCGGGTTGAACGCCCCGCAATGCGGGTGAGCCCCGGCCGAGGTCCGTCCCGTCCGCCGCGTATGCCTCTCGACCCGGTCCGCCGGCGTCCGGTCGAAGTCCCCGGAGTGGGGCGCGAATCCCGCGTCCCCCCGCTCCCGGGGAGTCCCGCCCCTCTCGCCGCGAACCACTTCGCACAAGCGCCCGCGGCTGACTCGGTTGCGATGGATCCCCTCGCGGCCTCCCGGGGGGCTGAGAAGACGCTTTTCGAAAGCCGGGGTCTTCCTTAACAGAGGTTCATTGCGGGCGGGGCCCCTCGCGGCTATCTTGCGACGCAGTCCGCTGCGGCGCCCCCTGGGGCGAGAGTCGTCGCGGCGCAAAGCGTTCGTAATCGGTCTATAAACCCTCCGCTTGCGGAGCCCGTTCTCGGTCGCCCATGGCCGGTCGCCTCTTGAAGGGGATCCCGGTTTCTCCCGGGATCGCCATCGGATCCCTCTTCCCGCTCGACGGAGGCGACTCGGCGGGCGGACCCGCGCGCGTCCTGGCGTCGGGGGAGGAGGAGGTCGAGGTGGCGAGGCTGCGCGCGGCCGTCGAGCTCGCCGAGGCGGAGCTGGATCGGCTCCGCGGCGCCCTCGCCGCGCGCGGCGCGGATCGCGAAGGACAGATCTTCCGCGCCCAGCGAGCCGTCCTCCACGACCCTTCCGCGCGGGAGGAGATCGAGCGGGAGGTGCGCGGCCGCCGGCTGAACGCCGAGGCCGCGATCCACGCGTTCCTCGAACGGTACGGCCGCGTGCTCGCCGAGGTGAGCGACCCCCTCTCCCGGGAGCGGCTCGCCGACTTCCGGGACCCCTGGCTGATGGTCGTCGCGGCGCTGCGCCGGGGGGAGAGGGAGAGGCTCCTCGAGGGGGGGGACCGGGTCGTCCTCTTCGCGGAGGACCTCACCCCCTCGCTCGCCGCGTTCGTCGAGGAGGGGAGGGCCCTCGCCCTCGTGACGGCGCGGGGGGGGCGATTCTCCCACGGGGCGGTGCTCGCGCGCTCCCTCGGCATCCCCGCTGTCGCCGGGATCTCCGACCGGCGCCTGCGGGGAGGCGCTACGGTCGTCGTCAACGGAGACGAGGGATCCGTGCTCGTGGAGCCCTCCTCGGAGGAGCTCGCCGCGAGCGAGCGGCGCCGGGCCGACCGCGTCGCGCTCCGGGAGAGGCTGCGCGGCCTCGCGCGCGAGGGCGGGGTCACGGCCGACGGGGAGCGGGTCGAGATCGGGGCGAACGTCGAGGGGCTCCGCGACATCGAGGAGTTCGACCGCTCGACCGTCGACGGCGTCGGGCTCTTCCGCACGGAGTTCGTCTACATGGAGCGGCGGGAGTTCCCCTCCGAGGAGGAGCAGGTCGGGATCTACCGCCGGGCGCTCGCGGCGATGGAGGGGAAGCCGATCGTCTTCCGCACGCTCGACATCGGGGGGGACAAGCCCCTCCCGTACTTCACGACGCCGGCGGAGCGCAACCCGGTCCTCGGATGGAGGGGGCTGCGCATCTCGCTCCAGTGGCGCGACCTCTTCCTCGTGCAGCTGCGGGCGATCCTCCGCGCGAGCGTGCACGGGCCCTCCCGGATCCTCCTCCCGATGGTGACGAACCTCGAGGAGGTCCGGCTCGCGCGCCGCCTCCTCGCCGAGGTGAAGGGGGATCTCGCGCGGCGGGGGGTCCCCTTCGCGCGGGAGGTGCCCCTCGGCGTGATGGTCGAGGTCCCCGCGACGGCGCTGGCGCTCCCGCACCTCGTCGCCGAGGTGGACTTCATCAGTCTCGGGACGAACGACCTCGTCCAGTACGCGCTCGCCGTGGACCGCGACAACGCCTGGGTCGCCTCCCTCTACGAGCCCTTCGACCCGGGGGTCCTCGCGCTCCTCGACGGGGCCGCGAAGGCGGCGCTCGCCGCCGGGCGCCCGATCTCCGTGTGCGGGGAGATGGCGGGGGACCCGGTCGCCGTCCTCCCCCTCCTCGGGATGGGGATCCGGTCGTTCTCGATGTCTCCCGTCTTCGTGGCCGAGGTGAAGACGGTGCTACGCGGGGTCCGCTCGGAGGAGGCGGAACGGATGCGCGACGAGGCGCTCCGCCTCCCGACCGCCGCGGAGGTCCGGGCGTACCTCGTCGCGAAGGAACGTGATATCTGGGCACGAGAGACGGCTCCGCTCCGCGGGGCCGGCCGGGCGGGTCTCGATCCAGAGGCAGCGACATGAGGGGAACGCTCTTTCCGGGACGCATGGTCCGGCGCCGCGGGCGCTGGAACGTCGAGGAACGGAATCGACTGAAGGCGCTCTACGGTCTCAAGGACGAGGCCTGGATCGCCCGCGAGATCGGCCGCCCCCTCGAGTCGGTGCGGACGATGGCCGAGCGGCTCTTCCGCGGTCCCCGGAAGACCGGCCCGTGGACGGCGGGGGAGCTGCAGGCGCTCCGGCGCTACGTCGGGGCCGCCTCGCCCGAGACGATCGCGAGGATCCTGCGCCGCACCCCCGACGAGGTCCGCCGCCGCATCGCCGACCTCGGGCGCCGCCC
>CBRGOK010000437.1:0-4023 GCA_967798035.1 uncultured bacterium | reverse complement strand
TCCAGACCGGGATCAAGGCGATCGACGCGATGATCCCGATCGGGCGCGGCCAGCGGGAGTTGATCATCGGGGACCGCCAGACGGGGAAGACCGCGATCCTCATCGACACCTTCCTCGCGCAGCGCACGACGGGAGGAGGGGATCCGCGCAATCCCGCCCAGGTCCTGTGCATCTACGTCGCGACCGGGCAGAAGCAGTCGACCGTCGTCGACGTCGTGCGCAAGCTCGAGGAGAACGGGGCGATGCCGTACACGATCGTCGTGTCGGCGCCGGCGGGCGATCCCGCCTCCCTCCAGTTCCTCTCCCCCTACGCCGGTTGCGCGATGGGGGAGCGGCTCCGGGACGAGGGGCGCCACGTCGTCATCGGCTACGACGACCTCTACAAGCAGGCGACCGCCTACCGGCAGGTCATGCTCCTGCTTCGCCGCCCCCCCGGCCGCGAGGCGTTCCCCGGGGACATCTTCAACCTCCACAGCCGCCTCCTCGAACGCGCGGCGAAGCTCGCCGACGACGCCCCGAAGAAGAACCCCGCCTTCAAGAAGGGGGGCGGCTCGCTGACCGCGCTCCCCGTCGTCGAGACGCAGGAGGGGGACTACGCGGCGTACATCCCGACGAACGTGATCTCGATCACGGACGGCCAGATCTACCTCGAGGCCGACCTGTTCAACGCGGGCGTCCGGCCGGGGATCAACGTCGGCATCTCCGTCTCCCGCGTCGGGGGGAACGCCCAGGTGCCGGCGATGCGCAAGATCGCGGGTGGCTTGCGGATCGGCCTCGCGCAGTACCGCGAGCTGCGGTCCTTCGCCCAGTTCGGCTCCGACCTCGACAAGGCTACCCTCGCCCAGATCACGCGGGGCCAGCGCCTCGAGGAGCTCCTGAAGCAGGGGCAGTACGTCCCGGTCCCCGTCGAGGACCAGGTGATCTCGATCTTCGCGGGGACGAAGGGGCACCTCGACGACCTGCGGATCGACCAGGTCCGCCCCTTCGAGGAGGCGCTGCGCCGCTTCCTGCACGAGCGCCACCCCGAGATCCCGACCTCCATCCGGGAGACGCGCAAGATCGAGGAGGCGACGGAGAAGGCCCTCGTGGACGCGATCGCGGCCGCGAAGACAGAGTTCCTCCGGACGACCGGCGAGGCGGAGAAGTCGAAGGCGGCGCCGCCGTCGGCGAAGCCCGACGCCGCCGCCCCGAAGGGGAAGACCGAAGCCCCGGCGCCGAAGGGGGCCGGGGGGCCGTCGAAGAAGCCCGCCGCGGGGAGCCACTAGGAGGGGAGGATGGCCTCGCTCCGGGACCTGCGGCGCCGGATCCGCGGCGTCTCCAGCATCGGGCAGATCACGCGCGCGCTGGAGATGATCGCGATCACGAAGCTGCGCCGGTTCCAGGGGAAGGCGCTCGCCGCCCGCCCCTACACGGACGAGCTCCTCCGCATGCTCGCGCGGCTCGCGCCGCTCGCCGGGGAGGAGGGGATCCGCCATCCCGTCTTCGGGGACCCGGAGGAGGACGGAGCGGGAAAGAAGGCGAAGGAGGGGAAGGAACGGTTCGGGGTGCTCCTCGTCACGTCCGACCGGGGGTACTGCGGTTCCTACAACACGAAGGTCTACCTGGCGTTCCACGCCCTCCTCGACGAGATGGCGGGGAAGACGGCCGTGATCCACGTCGTCGGGCGAAAGGGGTACTCCTACCTCGCGCGCCGGGGGTACGCGGTCGAGCGCTACTTCGCCGAGCCCCCCCTCGAGAAGATGGACGTCCGCGCCGCCCTCCTCCTCGCGCGGCAGCTCGGGGCCGGGTTCCTCGAGGGCGCCTACGGCTCCTTCCACGTCGTCTACACGCGCTTCCACTCGATGGTCAGCCAGCAGCCGGTGCGCCTGCGCCTGCTGCCGATCGACGCGCGCACGCTCCTTCAGGAGGCGGGGGGAGTGCCGGCCCAGGAAGGGGAGGTGGCCTGGACGATCTTCGAGCCCGACGCCCGGACGATCTTCCAGGCGCTCGTCCCGAAGGTCTTCGAGTCGAAGGTCGCCCACCTCCTGATCGAGTCCCTCACGTCCGAGTACGCCGCGCGGCGCTTCTCGATGAAAAACGCGACCGACGCGGCCGAGGAGATGCGCCACGACCTGTGGCGGCTCCTCAACCGCGCCCGCCAGGAGCGCATCACGAAGGAACTCCTCGAGATCGTCGGCGGGGCGGAGGCGCTGAAGGGCGCGTGACCCTCTCCCGAAGGTCCCCCAGAGCAACCTCGGCCAATGCGCAACGTCGGCCCCTGAGCAGCGTCGCACCATGAGCAACGTCGGAAAAGTCTCCCAGGTCTTCGGCCCGGTCGTCGACGTCGCCTTCGAGCCGGGCACGCTCCCGGCGATCGGCAACGCGATCCGGATCGAGGACGCCCCGCGCAACATCGACGTGGTTGTCGAGGTCGTCCAGCACCTCGGGGACGAGGTCTCCCGCTGCGTCGCGATGGCCTCGACGGATGGACTGATCCGCGGCATGCCCGCGCTCGACTCGGGGGCCCCCATCACCGTCCCCGTCGGCCGGGCGACGGTGGGACGGCTGTTCGACCTCCTCGGTCGCCCGATCGACAACCTCGGTTCGGTCTCGACGAAGGAGACCTCCCCGATCCTGCGGTCTCCTCCCCCCTACGAGGACCAGCTCCCGATCACGGAGATCTTCGAGACGGGGCTGAAGGTCGTCGACCTCCTGTGCCCCTTCGCCAAGGGGGGGAAGATCGGCCTCTTCGGCGGGGCCGGGGTCGGCAAGACCGTCCTCATCCAGGAGCTGATCCGGATCACCGCGATCGAGAAGGGGGGCTTCTCCGTCTTCTGCGGCGTGGGGGAGCGCACGCGCGAGGGGAACGACCTCTACCTCGAGATGAGCGGGGCGAAGTTCAAGGGGCCGGACGGGAAGGAGGCGAGGGTCATCGACAACGCCGTCCTCGTCTTCGGACAGATGAACGAGCCGCCGGGCGCGCGGCTGCGCGTCGGGCTGACCGGGCTCACGATGGCGGAGTACTTCCGCGACACGGAGGGGAAGGACGTCCTCCTCTTCGTCGACAACATCTTCCGGTTCGTCCAGGCGGGCTCCGAGGTCTCGGCCCTCCTCGGGCGGATGCCCTCGGCCGTCGGCTACCAGCCGACGATGGGGAGCGAGATGGGGGCGCTCCAGGAGCGGATCACGTCGACGAAGAAGGGGTCGGTCACCTCGATGCAGGCGATCTACGTCCCGGCGGACGACTTCACCGACCCCGCCCCCGTGGCGACCTTCTGCCACCTCGACTCGACGATCCTCCTCGACCGGCAGATCGCCGAGCTCGGGATCTACCCCGCCGTCCACCCCCTCAAGTCGACCTCGCGCATGCTCGACCCGAAGGTCGTCGGGGAGGAGCACTACCGGATCGCCCGCGAGGTCCAGCGGATCCTCCAGCGCTACCAGGACCTGCGGGACATCATCGCGATCCTCGGGATGGAGGAGCTCTCCGACGAGGACAAGGTCACCGTCCAGCGCGCCCGCCGCATCCAGCGCTTCCTCTCCCAGCCCTTCTTCGTCGCGGAGCAGTTCACCGGGTTGAAGGGCCGCTTCGTCCCCGCGAAGGAGACGGTCCGCTCCTTCCAGGAGATCCTCGAGGGGAAGCACGACGCGCTCCCCGAGCAGGCCTTCTATATGGTCGGTGGGATCGACGAGGCGGTCGAGAACGCGAAGAAGCTCGCGTGAGCGACCCGGCCTCGACCCTGCGCCTGCGGGTGATCACCCCCGAGCGGACCCTCGCCGACGTCGAGATCGCCTCGGTCCGCGTCCCGGTCCACGACGGCACGATCGGGATCCTCCGCAACCACGCCCCGCTCGTCGCGCCGGTCGGGATCGGGGTCCTCGTCTACCGGCGGGTGGACGGGACGGTCGAGGAGATGTTCGTGAACGAGGGCTTCGTCGAGGTGCGGGAGAACGTCGTGCGGGTCGTCTCCGACACCGGGGAGCGCTCCGACGAGATCGACGTCGCGCGGGCGAAGGAGGCGGAGGCCCGGGCGCGGGAGAAGC
>CBRGOK010000436.1:0-4026 GCA_967798035.1 uncultured bacterium | reverse complement strand
CCTCCCACTGTACGGGAAACCGTCCTCGTCCCGGCCGTCGCGCGTCCCGGTCGCCGGATGCGCGCGGGAGACCTCCCGCGGGAATAGGCGAAGGCCTTCCCCCGTCGGAGACCCCCGGCCATGCGAAAGCGAATCGCCTTCGTCCTGATCGTCGTCGCTGCGGCGCTGGCGCAGCGATTCTTCGGGATCCTCCCGACGTTCTAGGGCCGACGTTCTAGGGCCGGGGTACTAGGGCCCGGCCCCGGAGGCCGCCGCGGGGACGACCTCCGGGATCCCGGCGGCTACTTCACGTCGCGGGGGGCGGCCTTCGTCGCGGGCCTCGACTCCTCGGCCTCGCGCACGTCCGCGGCGGCGAGGAAGAGATCGACCGCCTTGTCGGAGGGGAGCCGGTCCTTCGCCTTCAGGAACGCCTCCTTCGCCTCCGAGGTCTGCCCGGAGAAGTGGAAGTTGTAGCCCAGGACGAACCAGGCGTCCCCGTCGTTGTCGTGGTCCTTGAGGAACTTCTCGAGCTGGGCGAGGTGGGCGTCGAAGTCCGCCGGAACGGCGTAGAACTCCCGCTTGTTCGCCCGGCTCTCGACGAGCGTCGGGTCCTTCTCGACCGCCCTGCGGATCGCATGGGCGGCGAAGTGGTAGTCCCCGATCCCGAGGAGGGCGTCCGAGAGCATGAACCAGAGCGAGCCCTGCTCCGGGGCGAACTCCGTCGCGCGGAGGTAGTTGTCGACCGCCCGGTCGTAGCGCCCCGCGCGGAAGTAGAGGTCGGCGAGGCGGACGTACTTCTCCGTGATGGACTCCCCGCCCTTCCCGGGGTATCCGGGGCCCGCGGGCTCGGCCGGCTCGGCCGCCGGAGGCGCCTGCTCGACCGGGGCGGCGGGCTCGCTCGGCTCCGCGTAGATCGTCTGGTCCGGCTCCCGCTCCACGTAGACGACGGTGGAAGCCGGGACGTAGCTGACGCTCGCGTACCAGGGCCAGTACCAGGAAGCGGCCCAGAAGGGGTCGCACCAGCTCCCCCAGGACCAGCTCCAGCGGCTGTGGCACCAGGACCAGTTCCACCAGGAGGACCAGCCGAAGGAGGCGTGGCACCAGGGGCTCCACCAGAAGCCGGGGCTGCAGGAGAATCCCGAGTGGCAACCCGACCACCAGTTCACTCCCGTGTTCCAGCAGTTGGAGTTCCAGCTCGAGTGGACGACGGTGCGGGGGGATCTCGTGAAGGCGGCGCTCGTCTCGCGCCGCGCCGCGTCGAGGGTCCGCTTCGCCACGATCCGGCGAGTGGGAGCCGAGACGACGGACGAACGAGCGCGCGTGGGGGCCAGCGTCCGCCTGCCCGGCGGCGAGGCGTAGTCGATCCTCCCGCGCGGCGAGACGGTCGGGGCCGCGACGCCGCGACCCTCGCGCGCCTCCGACCCCCGCGGGGCGTCGGCGGACCCGCGCGTGATGCGGTCGCGGTACCGCGTGTCGAGCGTATCGCGTCCGGTCCCCAGGCGTCCGGGGGACACCCTCGACCGGCTCTCTCCGCTCCGCACCGCCTCCCTGGACTTCGGATCGTCGAGGGATCCGCGGGGGCGCTCGGAGATGAACCGCGGGTAGGGCTCGGGATCGACCACCCGGACGCGGGGCCGCTGCCCCTCGTCGTACGGCGTCGTGACGGGCCGGGCGGGCTCCTCCCTCCGCTCCCCGCCTCGCGGGGTCGCGGGGCTCTCGATCGGGCCCGGCTCGGAACGGCCGGGGGAGGGGATCCGCACGATGTCCCCGCCGAGCCGGGGCTGATCCCCGCCCGGGATGCGCACGATGTCGGGCGCGGAGCCGGAGGGGATGCGCGAGCTCCCGATGCCGCCCGGGATCCGGCCACCGCTCTCGCGGCCACCGGAGGAACGGGGGGCCGAGACCCCGCCCTCGGACCGCCCGGAGCCGCCGCTCGATCGCCCCGGCTGTCCGGCCGAGGACGAGCCTCGGCCCTCGCCGGAGGACCGGGCTCCGGCGGAGGAGCGGGAGCCGCCGCCGCCGCCGGACGAGCCCCGGGACTGTCCGGAGGCACGCCGCTCGGGGGCCGCTCCCATCAGGAAGATGGCGAAGAGGGCCAGGGGGATGAAGCGCTTCATGGTCGAACCCTCGCGGACGGGGGGGAGGGCCGGAGGATGGGGGGGTTTCGAATGTCGCTCGAACATGGAACCGGGGGACAGATCGCCAATCCCGTGCCGGGAGCTGGAGCTGCGCGTCACGCACTAAGTATATGAGGCGCAGGAAGTTGTTCGAGCGCCGGGAGTTCCGACCTGCGGGATCGTCCCCTGGCCGGGACGGAGATTCACCCGGGGCGGACGGGGAGGATGATCCGGAACTCCGCCTCTTCCTCCTCCTCGCCACCCACTTCCCATCCGGGGGGCTCACGCATCAGGCGGACCCCCCCCTCGGGCTCGTGCCCCTCGTCTCGCGCGAAGGACTCGAGCTGGCCGATCCACTCGAGGGCGTCGGCGAGGGTGCCGCGGACGAAGACCTCCGCGACCTGACCCTTGGGGATGGTCCTCGTCGCGGGGATTCCGGGGACCGTCGCGACGAGCGCGACGTCGGACAGCTTTCGATCGCGGTCGAGGAGGAGGAGGGGCTTCGCCTCGGCGAGCCTCCCGGAGCGGAGCCGGGAGAGGACGGAGGCGACCTGCTTGAACACGGTGACCCGCATCTCGGCCACGAGCTCGAAGGCCGGCTCCTCGCGGATCCGCGGCTCTCCGAAGGCGGGTCCGCTCGCGAGGGCCGTCGCCCCCGGGGCTTCGAAGAGCCGGTCGAGGAGGTTCGGGTTTCCGCTCCAGGACTGGATCCGCTCCTCCCATCGCGGGGTCCCACGCGACTCGCAGCGGCGGAGGTGGGGGAAGAGGGGCCCGTGGCCGGAGGTCCTCCAATCGGCGAGGGAGATCGCCTCCCCCTCCGACTCGAAGTGGAGGAGGGAGGGGAGGCTCGATGTCGGGTCGATGTCGACCCGCAGGGAGAGGTCCCCTTCCCGGACGCGCGCGCCGCTCGCCTCCTCCGAGAGCTCGAGGGGCGGGGGGAGGACCGGGAACCGCGCCGCGACGACGTGGAGGAGCCGGTTCCGGCGCCATTCGAGGAGTCGCTCCCCCTCGAGGGGGGAGAACCCGGCCGCCGACCCTGGCCTCTCCTCGCCGTCCTCTCCCCGCAGGAGGACGATCCGGTTCGATCGGCCGAGGGTGAAGGAGAAGCGCGCCCGGTCCGGGAGCCGCAGGTAGAGGGCGAAGGACTCTCCCGTCTTCGTCCCGGTCTCCTCGGTCTCGAACCGGAAGTAGGTCCCCGCGACGTGGACGCTGTGCAGCGACTCGAGCGCGGCGCGCCCCTCGCGCGCCTCCGCGCAGCGCTCCAGCGGAGCCTCGGCCTTCCCCGCCGGGCCCGCCTTGCTGCAAGCCCCCGCCGCGAGGCCCGCGCCGGCAAGGAGAAGAGCGGGAGCGGACCTCAACGCGGCACCGGCGGCCCGCCCGCCCCGTCGAGGAGCCTCAGCGCGGACCGCGCAGCCTCCCGGACCCCGGGCTCCGAGGCGAGGCGGAGGGCCTCGAGCTTGTCCCGCGCCCTCTCGATCCGGAGGTTGCCCAGGGCGACGGCCGCGCTCGACCGGACGACCGGATCGGAGTCCTCGGCGCGGGCGAGGAGGGGCTCCGCGGCGGCGGTGTCTCCCAGCACGCCGAGGGCCGCCGCACACTGCACCCGCACGCCCGCCTCGGCGTCGGAGAGGCCCGCCACGAGTAGCTCGAGGAGACCGGGGCACCGCGCGCCCGCCTCGACCGCCCGCTTGATCGCGAACGCCGCGTTCGTCCGCAGCTTCTCGTCCTTCGACACCTCGAGGATCCCGAAGAGCGGCGGGAGCGGCGCGAGGAGCGCTTCCGTCTTCGGGCCCGCGGGCGTGCAGAGGACGCCCAGGCCGAGGAGGGCGTTCCTGGCGACGTCCTCGTCCCGGTCGGCCGCGGCGACGAGGAGGGCGTCGACGGCCCGCGGGTCCCCCGAGAAGCCGAGGGCGGCCGCGGCGATCCGGCG
>CBRGOK010000435.1:0-4028 GCA_967798035.1 uncultured bacterium | reverse complement strand
CGGCCGGGCGGGGCTCGCCCGCGAGGAGATCTTCGTCACGAACGCGGTCCACTGCGTCCCCCTCGCCGCCGAAGGCCGGAACCGCCGGCCGACGGGCTCCGAGGTCGCCCGGTGCCGCGAGCACCTCCTCGCCGAGCTCGCCCTGGTCAGGCCCGAGGTGGTCGTCACGCTGGGGGCCGTCGCGTTCGCCGCGGTCGCCGGGACGCCCGCGGGTCCGCTGGGGCCCGAGGTGGGGCGCCCGCGCAGGGTGGGGGAGTTCTCCCTGTTCCCGGTCTACCACCCGAGCCCGCGCGTGGCGGCCTCGAGGCGGACGCTCGAGGAGCAAGGGGAAGACTTCGCGCGGCTCGGCCGATGGCTTCGCCGGCCGTCCGGGCGCGGCCAGTAGGATCCCGGCGATGGCCTGGATCCGGACGGTCGCACCCTCCGAGGCGACGGGACCGCTGAAGGAGATCTACGACGCGGCGGTCAAGCGCGCCGGGAAGGTCTACGGGATCCTCCGCCTGATGAGCCTGAACCCGGAGGTCCTCCGGGCCTCGATGGGCCTCTACCTGTCCGCGGTCCGGGGACCTTCCCCCCTCCCGCGCGCGGTCCGGGAGATGCTCGCCGTCGTCGTCTCAACCACGAACCGCTGCCACTACTGAGTCGAGGCCCACGCCGCCGACCTCCGGTCGGAGGTCTCCGATCCCGCGCTAGCGGAGGCGGTCCACCGCGACTGGCGGGGCGCCGACTTGGAGCCGAAGGTCCGCGCCCTGCTCGAGTTCGCCGAAAAGCTGACCCTGCGACCGTGGGAGAGGAGGAGGGAGGACCTGGAAGTCCTCCGCGCGGCCGGCTGGGGCGACCGGGAGATCCACGACGCGGTCCAGGTGATCTCCTACTTCAACTACATCAACCGGGTGGCCGACGGGCTCGGCGTGGACCTCGAGCCGGAAATGCCGGTTCACCCCTAAGAGGGACGGGCGGGGGGGGCGGCGCTGGAGGGGTCGAAAAACCCCTTGCGCCCAGGTCGGCCCCTAGGTATAGACGCGCCCGCTCGAACGACCCCTAGATAGCGGGTGTCCGACCCAGGTGGGTCGCGGGTCCCGCGAGGGGCCCATCCGGAAAGGGAGAGTTTGCGACTCAGCGCGCGACTGCCGATCCTCCATTCCTTCACTCATTTAGGCTTTTGGCAAAACTCCACTCACTCCCATTCTTTCCCCGGGGGACCGGCAGTCGCCTTTAACAGCGGTAGGGGGGGCGTTGGAGGGCGGTCCGCCGCCCCCCTTTTCACCTTCCGGCGGGAGCGTAGGTTCGGATCGGAAGCCCGACCGGGGTCCTAGAAGCGGACGTCCCGGATCTCCTCGACCCGGAAGTCGACGGACACCTCCGCGTCGACGTTGATGATGCGCCCCGTCCCCTTCGACTCGTTGAAGATCACGGCCCCGGAGACGATGCGCCCGTCCCGGAAGTAGATCGAGACGCGGTCCGCGCCCCGGGCCTCCACGAGGAGGTCGAAGATCTTCTCGGGGGTGAGCGTCCGGCCCTTCTTCGCGGTCGAGGTTCGATGCACGGTAGGTGTGCCGGTCATGCGTGGAGTTCCCCTCCGGCGGGGTGACGGCCCGCGACCGCCCCGGCGTCGACGAGTCCGTCGAGCGCGTCGAGGAGGAGGCGCGACCAGGTCTCGAAGTCTTCCCCGCGGCGGGCGCGCTCGCGGAGGTCGGCGAGCCCGACGAAGTCCCCGGAGATCCGGTCCTCCTCCCGCACGCGCACGGTCCCCGCGTCGACCCGGAGACGATGGACGACGCCGAAGTGGACGGCGCCGACCTCGTTCTCCTCGTCGTTCAGGACGCCGACGGGCTCCGGATCGGCCGGGCCGCCGACGGCGAGCTCCTCGGCGATCTCCCGCAGGCAGCCCGACCGGACGGGATCGGGCCCCGCGTCGACGACCTCGATGTGGCCCCCGATGCCGATCGAGGACTTGCGGCGCAGGCGGGCCTCCGCCTGCGCCTCGAGGCGCCGGAACGCGAAGATGCGGTCGCGGGAGAGCACGAGGGTGTACGGGATGATCTGTTTGAAATCTGGGTCGCGCTCGGCGCGATCCCTCTCGAGGAAGAATCCGCAGCGGCGGATGCGACCGAGGAAGGATTTCTCGAGGTCCGCCGGGTCGAGGGGGCGAAACCCCCGGAACGGGCCCGAGCCTTCGAAGAGGTCGCGCCTCTTTAGGACGAAGACGAACTCCTTCAATCCGCCTACGTCCTCTGGCCAGCGACCCCGAACATGGGCCGGATTCTAGGGCGGAGCCTCTCGAAGGGAAGTGCGACCCTGCGCCGGCGCGGCCCGTAAGCCGAATCCTGTCGCGCCCGCGCGGGCGGGCGGCGGCGGCCATCGATCTCCGACCCGCGTCGCCGCGGGCCTCGAACGACCTACCCGGGAGTGCGGTGCGGGCCACACCAGGCCTCCCCTATTTGGTCTTTCTCCGGGTGGGGCTTGCCGTGCCGGGGACGTCGCCGCCCCCGCGGTGAGCTCTTACCTCGCCGTTTCACCGTAGCCCGGCGCGGGCCCGGGCTGTCTGTTCTCTGTGGCGCTTTCCCTGTCCTCGCGGACGGTGGGCGTTACCCACCACCCTGCCCTGCGGAGTTCGGACTTTCCTCTCCGCGGTTTCCCGTGGAGCGGCCGCCCTGGCCGGCCGGCGTAGGGTCGCGAGGGATTTCTAGTCGCCCGCGCGCGGAGCGACAAGGGGCTTGCCAGATCCGGGAGAGTCGTTATCCTCGGCCGTCGGCCCCGGGAATGTGGTCGGACAGGCTCTGGGTCTTTGTTCGCGACTCGCTTTCGGTCGGGAATGGACCGGACAAGCGGGTGGACTTTCCGGCCGGGAGCCCCCTCCTGACGAACCAGCCGGCATCCCCGAGAACGGGATGGCGCGTTCTGTTCCTGACCTGCCTCGCCGTGACGATCGGGTCCGGAATGCTCCACGCGGGGACGACGAGGGACCTCGCCGTGCTGTCGATGCCCGAGCCGGCCACCCTCGTCGTGGTGGGCGCCGGGATCGTCGGCCTCGCCCTATTCTCGAGACGGCGGCGGAACGGCCGGCACTGAGTTCGGGCCGCCGGCCGGCCCCTCGGCCCCCGGTTTCCTCCCGCCCGCGGCGAGGAAGGATCGGAGCAGGACGACCGCCGCGACCGCGTCGACGCGCCGTCGACGCGCTCGGTGGCGCAGCCCTGCTTCCAGGAGCGCCGCCGTCGCCTCCGCCGTCGTGAAGCGCTCGTCCCATTCGAGGAGGGGCGTCCGCGCGCCGGAGAGCTCGGCGGCGAGGAGCCGGCCGAACGCGCGCGTCTTCACGACCCGGGCTCCCTCGGAGCCGTCCTCCCGGAGCGGGAGGCCGAGGACGACGGCTGCCGCCCCCCTCTCCCTCGCGACGGCGGCGATCCGGCGCGCGAGCCTAGCGGGATCCTCCTCCTCGACGGTCGGGAGGGGCTGCGCGATCACGCCGAGGGGATCGCTCAGGGCGAGGCCGGTCCTCCGGTCGCCGTAGTCGACCGCGAGGAAGGGGCCCTTCAGAGGACCTCCCTCCGGCCGCGACGGCGAAGCTCCTCGACGATCTCGCGCACCTCCTCGGAGCGGGACCGCGGGCAGACGAGGGTGGCGTCGCGCGTGTGCGCGATCACGAGGTCCTCCGTCCCGATCGCCGTCACCCAGTGGGGGAGGGACGACCAGACGAGACAGCGCCGCGCGTCGATCCCGACGAATCCTCCTCCCCGGGGCACGCGGACCACGTTCCCTGCGCTCCCCCCGCGGAGGAGTTGGTCGAGGGAAGACCAGGAACCGACGTCGCTCCAGCGGATCCTCGGCTCGACCATCCGGAGGCGGGAGGCGTGCTCCAGGACCCCCCGATCGATGGAGACCGCGGGCGCGTCGCGGAAGACCCCTTCGAACGCCCGTTTCTCGCCCCGACGATCCGCCGCGCGAAGGCGGGAGACGCTGCGTGCGAGCCGCGGCAGGCACCGCCCCATCTCCTCGAGACTTGCGTCCGCCCGGAACACGAACGCGCCGCT
>CBRGOK010000434.1:0-4049 GCA_967798035.1 uncultured bacterium | reverse complement strand
AAACGCGGTGTAGCAGCCGATGCCGCACACGCAGATGGTCCTGTCGGCGACGTCCCACGTTGCCGGGGACGCCCCCGGTCTGGAGCGTGATCGTGCGCCCGACGGAAGCCGTCCCGGCGAGGCGATGGCCCTGCCCGCCGCGGTCGAAGGAGTACGCCTCTCCGCCGTTGCCGAGGACGTTCGCGTGCACGGACTTCGTGCCGATGACCAGGAACTGACCGTCCCCCGAGAGGTCGAGGTCGAAGACCGAGCCGGGCGTGTCGAGGGAGCCGACCGGGACGTTCCCCGCCGTCCGGTCTAAGAGGAGCGCCTCCGGATGGCCGCCGAACTCCGCGCCCCACGATCCGACCGCGATCCACCGCCCGTCGTCCGAGAGGGACACCGCCGACGGGACGTCCTGGAGCGCGCCGCTCCCGTTGTTCACGTAGGTCCACAGGAGCGTCGCGCCGCCGGGGGCGAGGGCGAAGCAGTAGACGCGGAAGAGGGAATTGTTGAAGGCGTCGTAGCCGCCCGCGACGAAGGTCGAGCCGTCCGCGGAGACGTCGGCGGCCGTGTAGACGGGGAACCCGAGGGCCGGGTCGTCGTAGAAGAGGACGGGGACGTAGACCGTCCCGCTCCGGATCCAGGCCCGGAGGTCGAATCCGCCGCGCGCGAAGGTCCCCCCGTCGAAGTTGATGGTGTGGGCGTCGTGCGAGACGGTCGTCGTGTCGACGAAGACCTGCGCGCCGCTCGCCCGGTCGAAGAGGTGGGCCGCCACGTTGGTGGCGAGGACGACGGTGCTCCCGTCCCCGGAGATCTCGACATGCCGGAAGCCGGACGTCGTCGCGTCGAGGAGGATGGTCGGGACGCCCGGCGTCGGCGAATTCGCGTCGAACACCGCGGCCTGCGCCGCGCTCCCGCCGACCGAGTACCCCGCGGCGACGTAGCGGCCGTCGTCCGAGATCGCGATCTGGAGGCCGTTCGGGAAGATGCCGCTCGCCGTGAAGAGGGGGGCGGCGGCGAACGCGGTGTAGTACCGGAGCTCGTGGGGAAGGCCCGAGCCCGGGGGCTGCAGGATGGCGACCGCGCAGGCCGGACCGTCGTCGGCGGCGCGGACACTCAAGAAGTCGACGCCGGAGAGGAGGTCCTCGTAGATCGGAAGGGGCGGGGAGCCCGCATCGTCCGTCGTGGAGACGAGCGAGAGCCGCTCGGCGTTCAGGTTCTGTCCCAGCCATGCGAACGCCCCCGCGTCGCCCGCCGAGACCGATTCGGTGATCCACGGGAGGCCGGGAGGGTTCGCGTAGGTCCACCGGAGCCCCATCGGCGAAGGGTTCGGGTTCGCGACGAGCGCGAAGATCCCGGGGTCGGGCGCGATGCGCTCCTCGAGGAAGACTCCGCCGGGAGTCGTCACCGCGCGCGAGAGCCGGGCGGGTGGATTCGACCCGGAGCCGAACAGGGCGGACAGGAGGAGCAGGGCGTGCGTTCCCATCGTGGAACCTCGATCTCGGACGAGCAGGCTTACCGTGACGGCCACGATACAGGGCCCTTCTTCCTTCACCAAGAGCGGCGAGCCGTCGCCCGAAGGCCGCTCTCCCGAGCGCGCCCGCCGGCGCGCGGACGGTGCCCGCGGGGTCCGATCGGCGGAGCGACCCACGTGGGTCGCGACAGACGCCGGCGCTCGCTCGCGGAACGCTCGTTTCGCCCCGCAACCGCTCGCGCTTCCCTCGGGTCCCCCACGAAGGTGGAATGCGCCCCGGTCATGGCGCTCGGCCGGCCGTGGGCAGGGAACTCGCTCGCTCGAGGCGAGTGCGCGAGCGGGGTTCCGTTCACGCGGCTCCTGTTCGCCGTCCCCACTCTCGTCGGGTCGATGCGAGCCCAGGAGACGAGGCCGGAGGCGCCCGCCCCACCGCGCTACCAGGTCCTCCGCTACAACGAGGACTACCGGTTCCTCGCCGAGCCCGCTCCCCGCGCCGACCTCTTCGACCCGCTGAAGTACATCCGCCTCGGGAGGGACGACCGTTTCCTCTCGATCGGCGGCGACCTCCGCGAGCGCTACGAGATCTACCACGACCGAGACTTCGGCACCGCCCCGGCGGACCACGACGGCTACCTCCTCCAGCGGTACATGCTCCACGCGGACCTCCACCTCGGCGAGGCGTTCCGGGTGTTCGCCCAGCTCAAGGCGTGCCCCGTCTTCGACGGCGAGGTGGATCAGGACCCTAACGACAAGGACGAGCTCGACCTCCACCAGGCGTTCGCCGACCTGGCGGTCCCGCTCGAGCGGGGGCGACTCACGCTGCGGGCGGGTCGCCAGGAGCTGGCCTACGGATCGCAGCGGCTGGTCTCCGTCCGCGACGGCCCGAACGTCCGGCGGAGCTTCGATCTCGCGCGCGCGATCCTCGAGGCGGGCGCGTGGCGAGCCGACGCCTTCGTCGGGAGACCCGTCGAGGTCGATCCCGGCTTTTTCGACGACGGCGCGATCGATGGGGAGTCGTTCTGGGGGCTCTACTCGACGGGACCGGTCGTCGACGGCCTCCGGGCCGACGTCTACTACCTCGGGCTCGATCGGCACGACGCGACCTTCGACCAGGGGACGAAGAACGAGCTCCGCCACTCGATCGGGACGCGCGCGTTCGGCGAGTTCTCCGGGCTCGACTACAACTTCGAGGCCCTCGTCCAGTGGGGAGAGTTCGGGTCGGGAGAGATCCGGGGCTGGACGGTCGCGTCGGACACGGGTTTCACGTTCGAGGACCTCCCCCTCTCGCCGCGCATCGGCCTCAAGGCGAACGTCCAGAGCGGCGACCGCGACCCGGACGACTCCTCCCTCGAGACCTTCAACCCCCTCTACCCCCGGGGGAAGTACTTCGGCGAGACCGGGACCCTGGGGCCGGTGAACCTCCGGGACCTCCACCCGACCCTGCGGGTCCACCCGACCGACCGGGTCACGCTCGACGCGGGCTGGGTCTTCTACTGGCGGCAGAGCCTCGACGACGGCGTCTACGACAACGGGACGAACGTCCTCGCTTCTGGAGTCGGCACGAGCGAGCGACGGATCGGCAGCGAGGTCTCCTTCACGCTGGATTGGTCGCTCGGCCGGCACGTCTCGGTGGGCGCGGCCTACGGCCACTTCTTCGACGGCCCGTTCCTCCAGGAGGTCGGCCTCGGCCGGGACATCGACTACGCGTCGGCGACGTTCACGTTCCGATTCTGACGGGCGGAGCCGCCGGGGCGCGCGCCAGGGCTAGAATCGCCGCCCCTCACTCGCGTTCGCATGCGGGGTGTCCTGTGATCTCTCTCGGCGCGACCGTTGCCACCCTCCTCCCGGTCTTCCCCCCCGCCGGGGCGGCCGACGTCACGGTCATCGCGCCCGTCGCCGTGATCGACGTCGTCTCCGGTCGGGCCGTCCCGGACCAGGCGGTCGTGATCGAGGGGGAGAAGATCGCGGCCGTCTCCCCGGTCCCGTCCCTCGTCACGCCCTCGGGCGCCGTGCGGATCGACGGCACCGGGAAGTTCCTGCTCCCCGGGCTGTTCGACGCCCACGTCCACTACGTGGACACCGACACGTTCGGGCCCCTCTGCCTCGCGAACGGGGTCGTGTTCGTGCGCGAGATGGGGAACGCGACGGAGGTGATCGTCTCGACGCGGGACCGCCTGAACCGCGGCGACCTCCTCGGCCCCGAGATGATCTGCACCGGGAACATCGTCGACGGCAAGCCGCCGGTGTGGCCCTTCTCCGAGGCGTGCGACACGCCGGAGGAGGCGCGGGCGGCGGTGCGGAAACTCCGCGCCGCGGGCGTCGACCAGATCAAGGTCTACAGCCGGCTGAAGAAGGAGGTCTACCAGGCCGCCGTCGCCGAGGCGAAGGCCGTCGGGCTTCCGGCGGTCGGCCACATCCCTGAGGACTGCACGATCGACGACGCGATCGCCGCCGGGCAGGCGAGCAACGAGCACATGATGGCGTTCGGTGCGCTCCTCGATCGCCTGGCGCCGCCGAGCGTCGACCGCGGCCAGGACTGGTCGGGGGGGATCTGGCCGTCCGGCCGCTTCTGGTTCCTCTATCCCAAGGTCGA
>CBRGOK010000433.1:0-4067 GCA_967798035.1 uncultured bacterium | reverse complement strand
TCCCTGGACGCCTCGCCGGACCGCCGGTAACGTCGCCCGCACCGAGAGACCCGTCCCCGCGCGGGTGGAGGCTCCGATGCTCGTCCGCTGGCTCGCGCGCATGCCGCTCGCCGCCGCTCTCCTGGCGCCGGCCGCTCCCTCCCAGACGAACTCGGCGCTCTCGTTCCAGGCGGGCGACTTCGTCCAGGTCCCCTCGAGCGCCTCCCTCAACTCGATCACGAGCGAGATCACGATCGAGGCGTGGGTCCGCCTCGGCGCGACGGCGCCCCTCCCCACCGTGATCCGCCGCAACGAGGCCCTCGGCTCCCCCGAGCCGGTCTACATCCTCCGGATCAACGCGCCCCCCGGCGCGACGATGATGATGTTGACCTTCCTCCTCCGGATCGGCCCCGATTCCATCGGGGGCTTCTCCACCGTCGGGGTCGAGAAGTTCGTGCCCCTCTCCCTGAACGTGTGGCACCACTTCGCCGGGACGTTCGACGGGGGAATCCTGCGCGTCTACTGGGACGCCGCGCTCCTCGACTCGACCCCCTTCCTGGGTGGCATCCAGACCTCCGCGCTGCCCCTGCGCATCGGGTCGGGTGGGGTCGGGGACAATTGGGTCGGCGAGATCGACGAGGTCCGGCTCTGGAGCGTCGCCCGGACGCAGGAGCAGCTCGCCTCCTTCCGCTTCTCGCCCCTCCTCGGGACCGAGCCGGGGCTCGTCGCCTACTGGAGGTTCGACGAGGCGGCCGGACAGTCCGCCTCGGACGCGACCGGCAACGGAAACCAGGGCCAGTTGGGGGCGCTCCCGATCGTCGATCCCGCGGATCCCTCCTGGACAGGCCAATCGCCCCCCCTCGGCGCGACGATCGCCTCGATCGCTCCCGCGTTCGGGGCCTCCTACGCCCCGACGCCGGTCACCGTCACGGGGAGCGGGTTCACGCCCGGAGGGAGCGTCCTCTCCGTCGGAGGCCAGCCCGTCGCCGGCGCGACCGTCGTCGACGGGGAGACGATCCAGGCTCTCGTGCCTCCCGGTCCGCCGGGGCCGGCCGACGTGTCCGTGACCTCGCTCTACGGAACGGCGACGTCGCCCGGCGCTTGGTCGTGGGTCCTGCACCTCTCCGCGGTCGGGGACATCTCCGTCGCCAGCGGAGGCAGCGTCGAGTTCTCGCTCTTCGCCACGCCGGCGAACGCCTTGGGCCTCTACGTCCTCGCCACCTCGCTGTCCGGGACGAGCCCGGGATTCCCCCTCCCGGGATCCCCGCTCCTCCTGAACCTCAATCCCGACGTCTGGACGGAGATCGGCCTCCAGGCGGCCAACGGTCCGACGTTCCAGGGCTTTGTCGGCGTCCTCGACGCGCAGGGGGAGGGGAACGCGCGTTTCGAACTCGGTCCGATCCCGATCACGCCCGCGCCGATCGGCCAGGCGATCGACTTCGCCTACGTTGTCCTCCAGCCGTTCACGGGGGGATTCACCCTCTCCTCGAACCCGATCACGGTGACCTTGGTCCCCTGACGGCCGGCGCGGGAGGGGGGCTTTACGGCCCCGGAGGGCGTGCCTAGAGTTCCATCGCCGGTCGATCTCGGAGCCCTCGAAGGGAGGTCCGCGTGCGCTGTTTCGGAACCCTTCTCGCGGCGACGCTCGCGCCGCTCCTGCCGGCGACTGCCGGAGCCCAGGGCACCTCCGTCCTGGTCCCGCCGAGCGCCTCGATCGACGCGATCACGGGCGAGATCACGCTCGAGGGCTGGGTCCTGATCGACGGGCCGACCAACCACCCCACGGTCATCCGCCGGGCGCTCACGACCGGGCCGAGCGCCGAAACGGTCTTCGGTCTCGGCCTCCCCGGAGGAACGACGGGAGTCGGACCCGTCCCCCTGGGCTTCTGGGTGCGCGTCGGGCCGGACGCCACGGGGGGTTTCACGACCTTCCTCACCCTCATCGAGGTGGGCCTCCCGCCGTCCTTCGACTGGCACCACCTCGCGGGGACCTTCGACGGCGTCAACATGCGGCTGTTCTGGGACGGCGTGGAGGTCGCGTCGTCGGTCCACCCGGGGGGGATCGCCTCCTCGACGCTCCCCGTGTTGTTGGGCGGGGGCGTCGGAAACAGCAGCTGGGTCGGGAAGCTCGACGAGGTTCGCCTGTGGAGCGTCGCCCGGACGCCGGCGGAGATCGCCGCCTTCCGGCACGCGCCCCTCGTCGGGGACGAACCGGGGCTCGTCGGCTACTGGCGGCTCGACGAGGGGAGCGGGCAGATCGCCTCCGACTCGGCGGAAAACGGCAACGACGGCTTCCTCGGCGGCCTGCCGCTCCCCGACCCGGCCGACCCGACCTGGTCGACGGCGTCCGCCCCCCTCGGCGCCTACGTCGCGTCGGCCACCCCGTCCTTCGGGGCGTTCTACGCTTCGACCCCGATCGTCGTGACCGGGCAAGGGTTCACGCCCGGCGCGAGCGTCCTCTCGATCGGGGGCCAGCCCGTGCCGGGCGCGACGGTCGTCGATCCCGGCACGATCCAGGCGGTCGTGCCGCCGGGGACGCAGGGGTTGACCGAGCTCTCCGTCTCCTCCCTCTACGGGCCGGCGCCGCTCCTCGGGGGATGGACGTGGGCGGACCACCTGCACGCCACCGGAGGGATCTCCTCGACGGTCGGCGGGACGGTGGACCTGACGCTCTCCGGCGAGCCCGCGAACGCCGTCCGCCTCTTTCTCGTCGCGACCTCGCTCTCGGGGACGAGCCCCGGACTCCCGCTCCCGGGCACGTCCCTCGTCCTCCCGCTCAACCCCGACGCCTGGACGACAATCGGTCTCCTCCTGACGAACACGCCGACCTTCGGGAACTTCTTCGGCGTCCTCGACGGGCAGGGGACCGGCGCCGCGGCGATGAACCTGGGCCCGATCCCCGTCTCCCCGGCGCCGATCGGGCAGCCGATCCACTTCGCCTACGTCGTCTTCGAATCGTTCGGGGGCGGCTTCGCCTTCGCCTCGAACGCGGTGACGGTCGCGATCTCCCCGTGAGTCGCGCCGGTTCGCAGAGGAGGGATCCATGAGGTGGCTTCGGACGCTCGCCGCCGGGTTCGCAGTCGCCGCCCTCTCCCCGGCGGGGCTCGCCCAGCCGAACTCGGCCCTCTCCTTCAACGTGAACGACTACGTGAGGGTCCCCCCGAGCCCGTCGATCGACGCCGGGATCACGAACGCGATCACCATCGAGGCGTGGGTGAGGCTGACGACCGTCACGAGCGGGCCGACGGTGCTGCGCCGCGACCTCTCGCCGGTCCCGAGCGACGCGGTCTACCTCCTCCGGATCAACGACGTCTTCCCCGGGACGATGACGGTCGCCTTCTACCTCCATCTGGGGTTCATCACCCACGTCGCCCTGGGAGTCGTCCCCACCTCCCTGGACGCCTGGCACCACTTCGCCGGGACCTACGACGGCACGACGATGCGCGTCTACTGGGACGGGGCGATGGTCGGGTTCCTCTTGATGCCGGGCTCGATCGCGGCCGGGACGTCCGACGTCCAGATCGGCGGGCGCGGCGGGCCGGAGGGGTGGGTCGGCCAGCTCGACGAGGTCCGGCTCTGGGGCGTCGCCCGGACGCAGGCGCAGATCCAGTCGACGATGAACTCGACGATCGTCGGCAACGAGGCGGGACTCCTCGGCTACTGGAGGTTCGACGCGGGCGCGGCGCAGACGGCGGCGGACTCCTCCCCCCAGGGAAACGACGGGACGCTCGGATCGACGATCTTCCCCGACCTGAACGACCCGTCCTGGACGCCGAACTCCGCGCCGCTCGGCGTCGACGTGGAGGCGGTCTCGCCTCCCTTCGGCCCCTCGTACGGGGCGACGCCCGTGACGATCACGGGTCGCGGGTTCTTCCCCGGCGCGACGACCGTGACGCTCGGCGGGCAGCCGCTCGCCGGGACCGTGGTCTCCGACTCGCTCACCATCCTCGCGACGATCCCGCCCGGGGCCGTCGGCACGGCCGACCTGTCCGTGACGGCTCCGTACGGGTCGGCGACCCTGGAGGAGGCGTGGAACTGGGCGGACCACCTCCACGCGACGGGGGGGATCTCGGCCGCCTCCGGCGGGA
>CBRGOK010000432.1:0-4069 GCA_967798035.1 uncultured bacterium | reverse complement strand
GGCGCCTCCGTGGGCGGCGCGGGGACGATCGTCTTCACCGGCCCCGGGACGCCGACGACCGGGCTCAACTCCCTCCCCAACGTCACCGTGTCGGGGGGCTCGCGACTCTTCGGCTCCTCGATCGTCCAGGGGAACCTCGCGGTGTCGGGGGGGACCTTCCAGATCCTCCCGGACTCGACCGTCTCCGTGAACGGATCGGCGAACTTCACGGGGGGGACCTTCGCCGGCTCCGGGGGGATCTCGACGGGACAGATCCTCGACGTCGCGGGGAACGTCTCGATGGCGGCCGCCGCGAGCCCCTTCCTCGGCGCGAACACGCGGATCCACTGCGGGGGGAACTGGTCGGCGACGGCGGCCTTCGACCCGCCCAACGGGATCGTCGTGCTCGACGGGGTCACGCCGGCCGCCCTCTCCGGGAGCCTCAACTTCTCCTCCCTCTGGCTCCAGGGAGGCGCGAAGACCCTCACGGCGGCGGCGGCCGTCGACCAGGACGTCGTCCTCTTCGGCGGCGCGAGCCTCTCGATCGGCGCCTTCACCCACTCCGTGGCGGGGAACTGGACCTCGGACGCGCCGGGGGCGGCCGTCACCGGACCGGGGACGATCGCCTTCAACGGGACCGGGACGACGCAGACGGGGGCGAACTCCATCCCGAGCGTCTCGATCGGCATCGGGACCCGGACCTTCGCCACGAGCTCGATCGCCGGGGACCTCGCCGTCACGGGCGGCTCCCTCTCCCTCGCCCCCTCCTGCGTCCTCTCCGTCGCCGGGATCGCCGCCTTCACGGGCGGCCCGCTGACGGCGCCGACGGCGGGCGCGACCCCGCAGGTCCTCGACGTCGCCGGCGCGGTCACCTTCTCCTTCGGGACGGGCGCCCTCGCCGCGAACACGGAGATCCACTGCGGGGGGAACTGGACGGCGAGCGCGGCCTTCGCGCCGACGAGCGGCCTCGTGCGTCTCGACGGGCCCGCGGCGACCGTCTCCGGGACCCTCAGCTTCTTCGACCTCGTCGTCGCCGGCGGCCCGAAGACCCTCGGCGCGCCGATGACCGTCACGAACGACCTGACGGTCCTCGGGGGGGGCTCCCTCGTCCTCGGCGCCTTCAACCACACGGTGCGGCGCAACTGGACGTCGAGCGCCGCGGGCGCGAGCACGTCGGGCTCCGGCACCGTGACCTTCGACCTCGCCGGGACCACCGCCAGCGGCGCCAACCCCACGCCGGGCGTGACCGTCGCCGCCGGGGCGCGGACCTTCGCGACGAGCGTCGTCGGGGGGAACCTCTCCGTCACCGGGGGATCCCTCACCCTCGCGCCCGCCGCCGTGGTGACCGTGAACGGGAACGCCTCGTTCACCGGGGGACCGCTCCAGGCCCCGGTCGCCGGAGGGAGCCCGCAGATCCTCGACGTGAACGGCGCCGTCACGATCTCCGTGGCGCCCGGCGCCTTCGCCGCCAACACGGAGATCCACTGCTCCGGGAACTGGTCGACGACGGCCGCCTTCGATCCCGCGGCCGGGCTCGTCCGCCTCGACGGGGGCGCCGCGACGGCCTCCGGAGCCCTCACCTTCTTCAACCTCCTCGTCGCCGGCGGCCCGAAGACGCTCGCCTCGCCGATGCTCGTCAAGGGCGCCCTCACGGTGAACGGCGGCGCGACCCTCAACCTCGGGGCCTTCACCCACACCGTGCAGGGGGACTGGACGTCGAGCGCCCCGGGAGCGACGACGACCGGGACGGGGACGATCCTCTTCAACCAGACGGGGACCACGACGACCGGGTCGAACGCGATCCCGAGCGTCAGCGTGGTCGCGGGGATTCGGACCATCGGGACGAGCCTCGTCTCGGGAACGCTCTCCGTGACCGGCGGCGCCCTCTCCCTCGGCCCCGGCGCGGTGGCGACGGTCAACGGGAACGCCACGTTCACCGGCGGATCGATCGCCGCGCCCACGGCCGGCGCCACCCCCCAGATCCTCGACGTGAACGGCGCCGTGACGATGTCCGTCGGCACGGGGGCCTTCGCCGCGAACACGGAGATCCACTGCTCCGGCGCCTGGGCGGCGACGGGCGCCTTCCACCCGATCGCCGGGACCGTCCGGCTCGACGGGGCCGCGGCGACGATCTCCGGGACCCTCAACTTCTTCGACCTCGTCGTCGCCGGCGGGACGAAGACGCTCGCCGCGCCGGTCCTCGTCGAGGACGACCTGACCGTCCTCGGGGGCGGGGGGCTCAACCTCGGCGCCTTCACCCACACGGTGAAGGGGGACTGGACCTCGAGCGCGTTCGGCGCGAGCACGACGGGGACGGGGACCGTCCTCTTCCCGCTCACCGGGACGACGGAGAGCGGGGCGAACGCCATCCCCAACGTGAGCGTCACCGGGGGGGTCCGCACCTTCGGAACGAGCCTCGTCGGCGGGACCCTCACCCTCTCGGGCGGGACCCTCTCCCTCGGACCGGCCGCGGTCCTCACCGTGAACGGGACCGCCTCCCTCGCGTCGGGGACGTTCGAGGCCCCCGTCGCCGGCGGGACGCCGCAGACGCTCAGCGTCGCGGGGAACGTGACGATGTCGGCGAGCGCCGGAGCGATCGCGGCGAACACCCAGATCGTCTGCAACGGCAGCTGGACGGCGACCTCCGCGTTCGACCCCGCCGCCGGCACCGTCGCCCTCGGGGGGGCGGGAGGGGGCACCGTCTCGGGGACGCCGATCTTCTCGAGCTTCGTCGTGAACGCGGGGACGAAGACCCTCGGCGCCCCGATCCTCGTCAAGGACAGCTTCCTCATCCTCGCCGGGGCGAACCTCGACTTCGGGGGCTTCAACCACATCGTCCGGAACAACTGGTTCTCGGCGGGAGCCGGCTCGACCACGCCCGGGACCGGGACGATCACCTTCGACGGGGTCGGCCTCACGCTGACGGGGACCAACCCGATGCCGAACGCGGTCGTGACGGCGGGACAGCGGACCTTCGCCTCCTCCACGATCGCGGGGAACCTCTCCCTCACGGGGGGGGTCCTGACGCTCCTCCCCGACGCGCTCGTCAGCGTGTCCGGGAACGCCTCCTTCACGGGGGGGATCCTCGACGCCCCCACGCCGGCCCTCGCCTCGACCATCCTCGACGTCGAGGGGAACGTGACGGCGATCACGGGGACGGGGGTCCTGGCACCGAGCACCGTGCTGCGCTGCGGGGGGAACTGGTCCGCGGACGCCGCTTTCGCCCCCGCCGGCGGGACGATCGAGCTCGACGGATCGGCGAGCACGCTCGTCTCGAGCCTCGCGCCGGGGACCGACCTCTTCTTCCCCGCCCTCGTCGTCAAGAACGGGACCCGGCGCGCGGGGACCGCCCTCCTCGTCCACGCGACCTCGATCGCGATCCAGTCCGGGGGGACCTTCGACACGAACGGGAGGACGGTGCGGATCGCGGGGACCCCGTTCGACGTAGGCGGTCTCCTCGAGGTCGACGCGGGCTCCACCCTCGCCCTCGCGGGGACGACCGCGCTGACCGTCTCGCCGACCGGGACGTTCCGCGCCGCGGGGACCCTCGGCTCCCCGGCGCGGGTGACGGGGGAGAACGGTGGCGGCTACGCCTTCGTCGTCGACGGGCAGATCGAGGCCCTCGACTACATCTTCGAGCAGATGGGCCCGGCCGGCATCGTCATCCACAGCGCCGCGACGATCGGGGCGAACCCCTTCGACCTGCGCGGGGGACTCTTCCAGCTCGGGTCGAATGTCCCGGGCTCGGTCCTCCTCGACATCGCGCGTCCGGCGCCGATGCAACTGCGGTACCTCAAGTTCGAGAACGCGGGGACCGCGACCTTCAACGTGCGGACGACCTCGGGTTCGCCGATCACCCTCGTCAACTGGGGAGGGGCCTTCGGCGGGCCTGCCTTCGAGAACGACCCGAGCGGGCTCATCACCTGGGCGAGCCCCGAGGTGACCTTCGTCTCCTCCTTCGTCGGGATCAGCGGGGACTCCCTCGTCACCGTGCGGTTCACGACGACGGCCGAGTACGACGTGCAGACGTTCCGCGTCCTGCGCTCGACGAGCCCCGGCGGCCCCTTCGCGGAGATCGCCGGATCCCCGG
>CBRGOK010000431.1:0-4080 GCA_967798035.1 uncultured bacterium | reverse complement strand
AAGCACGCCCCCGCGCCCTACTGCTACCGCTGCCCGCTCAAGCTCAAGTACCCCTCCTGCGGCGTCGCCTGCGCGAAGGACATCGAGGAGCTGATCAAGACGACAACGACCGGCCGCGTCGCCGGGATGCTGGCCGAGCCGATCCTCGGGGTCGGGGGGTTCATCACCCCGCCGAAGGAGTACTTCGAGATCGCCGCGGAGATCGTCCGCCGTTTCGGCGGGGTCTTCATCTCGGACGAGGTCCAGACCGGCTTCGGGCGGACGGGGAGGATGTGGGGGATCGAGAACTACGGCGTCGAGCCCGACGTCATGACAATGGCGAAGGGGATCGCGAACGGCCTCCCCATCGCCGCGACGATCGCGACGCCGGCGGTCGCCGACGCGCTGAAGGGGCTCACCCTCTCGACCTTCGGCGGCAATCCGATCTCCTGCACGGCGGCGAACGCGACGATCGGCTACATCCGCGAGCACGACCTCCCCGCGAACGCGGCGCGCCAGGGGGAGCGGCTGCGGCAGGGCCTCGAGGAGCTGCAGCGCAAGCACCCCCGCACGATCGGCGAGGTCCGCGGGATGGGCCTGATGCAGGCGATCGAACTGGTCGTCGACGAGACGAAGAAGGACCGCACCCCGAACCCAAAGGCGGTGCTCCGGCTCTTCGAGGAGACGAAGAAGCGGGGGCTCCTGATCGGGAAGGGGGGCCTCTACGGGAACGCCGTCCGGATCTCCCCGCCCCTCACGATCCAGGCCGCCGAGATCGACGAGGGGGTGAGGATCCTCGGGGAGTCGCTCGCGGCGATGGGGGCGTAGAGTTGGCCGATCGCTCTCCGCTCTCGCCCGACCGGCTCGAGGAGCGCTTCGAGGACTACAAGCCCCTCTACACGCAGGGGGAGGCGATCGCCGAGGCGAACCGCTGCCTCTACTGCGTCGACGCGCCCTGCATCCAGGGCTGTCCGACCGCGATCGACATCCCCTCCTTCATCCGGAAGATCGCGACGGGCAACCTCAAGGGCGCCGCCCGCACGATCCTCTCCGCGAACATCCTCGGCTACTCCTGCGCCCGGGTCTGCCCGGTCGAGGTCCTCTGCGCGGGGGCGTGCGTCTACAACGCCTGGGAGCGCCCGCCGATCCAGATCGGGAGGCTCCAGCGCTTCGCGACGGAGTCGATCCTCCGGGACGGCGTCCCGCTCTTCTCGCGCAAGCCGGCGACGGGGAGGAAGGTCGCCCTCGTCGGCGCCGGGCCCGCCTCCCTCTCCGCCGCGGCCCTCCTCGCCCTCGAGGGGCACGCCGCCACGATCTTCGAGAGGCGGTCGATCCCCGGCGGCCTCAACTCCCTCGGCATCGCGCCGTACAAGTTCCACGCCGACGACGCCCTCTTCGAGATCGAGTGGATCCGGTCCTTCGGGGTCGAAGTGCGCACCGGGACGGCGGTCGGCGAGGGCCCCGGGGCCGTCTCCCCGGAGCGGCTCCTCGCCGAGTACGACGGCGTCTTCCTCGGCCTCGGCCTCGGGGCCGACTCGACCCTCGGGATCCCCGGCGAGGAGGGGCCGGGGGTCGTCGGCGCCGTCGAGCTGATCGCGCGGATCAAGGGGGAGGCGGGGTTCCGACTCGACGGCGTCGCCCAGGCGCTGGTCGTCGGCGGGGGAAACACGGCGATCGACGCCGCGCACGAGCTGCGCCTCCTCGGGGTCCCCCTCGTCGCGATGGTCTACCGGAGGTCCGAGGCGGAGATGAAGGGCTACCGCCACGAGATGGACCACGCCCGCCGCGACGGGGTCGTCCTCCTCGAGAACCGCGTCCCGGTGTCGATCCTCCGCGCGCCCGACGGCCGGGTCCGCTCGCTCCGGGTGACCGCCGCGAAGGAGGGGAACCCGAACCTGGGATCCGACGAGCGCATCCCCGCCGACCTGATCGCCGTCGCCATCGGCCAGTCCCGGGCGACCGCGATCGCGAAGTCGTTCCCCGGCGTCGAGGTCGACGCGAAGGGGAGGATCGTCGTCGATCCGGCCACCCACCGGACGGGGAACCCGAAGGTCTGGAGCGGCGGGGATTGCGTGAACGGGGGGAAGGAGGTCGTCAACGCGGTCGCGGAGGCGAAGGTGGCCGTCCGCGACATGCTCTCCTTCCTCGGCGCGACCTCCGCGCGCCGGGCCGACTGACGGGCCCTGGACGGGGCGCCCGGTTCTTGGACGCGGGGGCGAGATTCCGGATGATCCGGGCGACGCCCGGGCCGTCCCCCGATCCCGATGCGAAGCACCGACCCCGCCGGAGAATCCCCATGAGAATCCGCCTCGGCCGCTCCTGGTCCGTTAAGGGCGCTGCGCTCCTCGCCGGAAGCGCCCTCCCGGTCTCCGCAGCCTCCGAGGACTTCGCCGCCCTCGTCACGCGGCTCCAGCAGGAGAAGCCCGGCTTCGCGAAGCGGCAGCAGACGCTCCTCGCCGAGCGCTACGACCTGTCGGACCGGCCCGCCCCCGGCGTCACGATGTCGAAGGGGAAGCCGGTGCAGGACGGCGTCCGGGCGAAGCTGCCGAAGGGCGCGACGTGGGAGCAGCTCGCCGCGGTGTCGCCCGAGGAGATCAAGCGCGACAAGCTCTGGCCGGCCGGCTTCTACCCCCTCCCGCATCCCCACCACGAGGCGGGGGGGATGATCTTCCCGCAGCCCCAGATCGACGAGATCAAGCGGCAGACGGGTCGCGATCTCACGCGCTTCGACCTCGACTTCGACCTTCCGCAGCACCTGCTCCCCGAGTTCCCCGCGCCGATCTACCTCACCACCCGGCCGGACCTGGGGGACGTCTCGAAGGGGCAGCTCATCACGCTGGCCAACTTCGAGGGACTGTTCAAGGACGCCCTGAATCCCAAGCAGCTCGAGGGCCTCCGGCTCCTCCTCACGCCGTTCCCCCAGGCGCAGTTCAACGCCACCGAGGACCGCCGCGCCCTCACCGCCCACCAGGGGGTCGCCTGCCTCGACTGCCACGCCAACGGCCACACGAACGCCGCCACGCACACCGTCGGGGACATCCGCCCGAACGAGCACCGCCACCGCATCGGCACCCCCTCGCTCCGGGGGGTGAACATCCAGCGGCTCTTCGGCTCGCAGCGCGCGATGAAGAGCGTCGAGGACTTCACCGAGTTCGAGCAGCGCGCCGCCTACTTCGACGGCGACCCGGTGCAAGCGCAGCGGAAGGGCGTCAACATCCTCGAGCGCGGGAGCCAGGTGCACTTCATGGCGGAGATCCAGGACCTCTTCGACTTCCCCCCCGCGCCGAAGCTCGACGTGTTCGGCAAGCTCGACCCCGCGAAGGCGGGCGAGGGGGAGCGGCGAGGGCAGGAGCTCTTCTTCGGGAAGGCTCGGTGCGGCGAGTGCCACCCCGCGCCCTACTACACCGACAACCTGATGCACAACCTGCAGGTGGAGCGCTTCCACGACGAGGTCATGATCAACGGGCGAAAGGCCGCGGCCGTGGGCCCGATCAAGACCTTCCCCCTGCGGGGCATCAAGGACTCCCCCCCCTACCTCCACGACGACCGACTGCTCACCCTCGACGACGCGGTGGAGTTCTTCAACCTCGTCCTCGGCGTGAAACTGAGCGCGCCGGAGAAGAAGGACCTCGTCGCGTTCCTCCGGACGCTGTAGGCGGGCCGGGACGCCCCGCAGGGCTCGAGGGGGCTCCGGGGGACCAGGTCCCCGCGCTCGGCGCCCTCCTCGGACGGCGGTCGCCGCGAGGCACGATCGCCAGTCGCGGGACGCGGAGAGCCGATAAGGGGCGGTCGTCGGGTCGCACCCTCCGGGACATGGAACGGCGGCGCGACCCCAGGCAGGAGCGAACCGATGGGACTCTTCGGGTTCTACTTCCCTTCGCTGATTCAGACCCCGACGCAGGGTGACCAGATGCAGCGGCTGGTGATGCTCCAGGGCCGCCGGGGAGCCCGGCAGGCCCGGGAGACGGCCGGGCTCGCGAAGCGCGTCGCCGAGCTCGAGAAGGACGCGGGGTTCCTGGCCCTCCTGCTCGGCGCCGTCCTCGAGAGGCTCGACCGGAAGGGCGTGCTCACGAAGGACGATCTGAAGACGGAGATGGCGGC
>CBRGOK010000430.1:0-4082 GCA_967798035.1 uncultured bacterium | reverse complement strand
GCGCCTCGAGGGGCCGCCGACAGGGCCGCAGCTCCTCGTGTTCGACGGCCGGAGGGCCGCCGCCATCGGTTCCGAGAACCTCGGGCGGCTGCGGCTCGCGACGACGATCCTCTCGGCGCGGACGGACCTCCCGGCCCCCGTGGTCCTCCCCGACCTCGACGCGGGCGCCTCCCGGGTCGTGGCGCTCGGTTCCCTCGCCGGCGAGGCCGACCTCGACGCCTCGGGCCCGGGCGGGACGACCCTCTCGCTCCTCCTCGATCCGGCCGATGGAGTCCACCCCGCGGCGGGGGTCGCCTTCGCCGACCCGGCGGCGCATCCAGGCGAGACGACCGTGCGCCTCACGATGGCGTCGTTCCCGCCCGGCTCCCTCCCGCTCCCCGCGACGACGCCGGGGATCGGGGGGACCCTTCTCGCCTTCGTCGTCGATCCGCCGGACGTCCTCTTCTCCCCAGGGGCCTCCCTCCGCCTGCCGAACACCGCCGGCCTCCCGCCGGGCGCGTCGCTCGCGCTCCGCCGGCTCGACTTCGACACCGGGACGTGGGAGACGGTCCCCGTCCCGGGCACGGTGGACCCCGGGGGGAGCGCCGTCGAGATCTGGAACGGCGTGACCGAGGGAGGTCTCCACGCCCTCGTCGACCTCGCGGCCCCGGTCGAGGTCTTCTCGGGTCGCGTCCTCGACGCCTCCCTCGAGCCGATCCAGGACGCGATCGTGGTCGCGGGGGACGGGTCGAGGGGGGTGACGCTCGCCGACGGGACCTTCTCCTTCCCGGCCGCGGCGGTCCCGCCCGACGGTCCCGCGGCCGCCGCCTTCCCCCCCTCGCACTCCACGGCGGGGCGCGCGACCGCCTCGCTCGCGGGCGGCCTCCCGGCCGCGTTCGGGGACCTCGTCCTGCGCTCGCGGGGCGGCGGGCTCGCGCGCGCCCTCGTCGTCTTCCGCGGGGAGGCGCTCGTGGGGGCCTCCCTCGGCCTCGGCTCCGACGAGGCGAACTTCGGCGCCTCCCGTCTCTCGGACGGGGAGGGGCGGGGAGAGGTGATCGGGGCTCCCTCGGGCCGCTACTTCGCGAGCGTCGCCTTCGTCCAGGGGGACCGCGTCTTCCGCGCGAGCCGGAAGTTCACCGTCGGGGAGGGAGGCGGGATCTCGAGCGTCCGCATCTTCCCGGACAAGACCCGCTTCAAGGCGCACAAGGTCGACGGGCGGGTCGCCGTGACGGTCCTGCGGGAGGACTCGCTCGCGCCGATCGAGGACGCCTTCGTCATGCTCGGGAGCGACCCCACGGTGACCGCGCGCAGGGACCGGACGAACGAGTTCGGGCGGGCCGTCCTCGAGAAGGCCGGGAAGCAGCCGGTCACGCTGACCGCGGGGTTCGTCTGGACGACGAACGAGGGGGTCCTCCCGATCGGTCCGTCGGGGAATCCGGTCGCCGAGCGCCGGCTCACCGTCTACCGGACGGTGACGGGGGTTGACTCGGAGTCGATCGTGATCCTCCTCCCCGTGCTCGCTCCCGTGGTCCCTTCCTTCGGGAGGGCCGGACGGATCGCGGGGACGGTCGGGGGACTCACGGACCCGGCGGTCGTCCCCCCTTCGAATCCCTCGGGGACCTACGCCGTCGCCCTCGACGGTCACCGGGCCGGGGGGGAGGCGGACCTCTGGGACGTGTTCGGCGAGGGGCGCCTCGACGACGAGGCGATCCCCGAGGGGGACGACGCGGTCGGGTTTCCCCCCGGGGGAGGCGGAGCCGACCTCTCCTACGCGGTCGGAGCGCCGGAAGGGACCTCCGTGCTCGTCGGCGTCGAGCGCGACTCAACGGACCCCGGCTTCGGGCCGATGACGAGGTGCGGATTCCGGTTCGGAGTGCCGGTGGCGGCGGGACGCGGGGCGGTGGCGAATCTCGCCCTCAACCTCGTCCCGTCGCAGACCTTCTCCTTCACCGCCCCCGGCCTCGACCCAGCGGCGCTCGGCTCGCTTCGGGCGACCTTCGCGCCCCTCCTCCCCGGGCCCCCGGGCGCCTCGGCGCTCGTGCGCGTCGGGGACGTGACGGCGGGCGGGTCGCTCGATCCGGTCACCGGGCTCGGCTCGGTCCTCCTCCCGCCGAACGCGGGCCCCCTGGCGGGTGCGACCCGGCTCCTCCGCCTCGACGCCTCGGCCTCCGCCGGCCCCGTGGCGGGATCGCAGAGCGCGTTCGTTCGGGAGTCGACGGACGACGGGTTCTTCCCGGCCGTCCCGGTCGCGTCGATCCCGACGCCGGGCGGGGCGGACTTCGATCCTACCGGGATCGGCGTCACCTGGATCCCCGCGGTCGGGGCGCGGATCCAGCGGCTCGTCGTGAGCCGGACGGAGCTCGTGACGGAAGGCTCCGTCGACGTCGAGCGCAGCTTCTCGTGGGACGTCTTCCTCCACGGGGGGGCCTCCACGTTCGCCTTCCCGCCGCTCCCGCCCCAGGAGGAGGACCTCCCGGTCCCGCCGCTCTTCGCGCCGGGGGCGACGCACGACTTCTCGCTCGAGGCGCTCGCCCTCGGGATCACGTTCCCCTGGAGCTCCTTCTTCGCGCACCGGGACGCGGTCCGCTTCTCCGACTTCGTGCCCCTGGGCTTCTCGCGGTTCGAGACGACCGTCACGCAGCCTTGAGGGGGGCGCTCCCCCTCCTCCTCCTCTCGTCCTGCGCCGCGCGGCGGACCGGGGCTCCTCCCCTCCCCTCCCCCTCGCTCGAGGAAGCCTACGCGGCCTATCGCGCGGCCCGGTTCGGACGCGCCGAGGAGATCCTCGCCCGCTTGCAGGAGCCGGCGGGGTCGGCGGACCGGGATCTCCTCGAGGGGCTCCTCCTCGCGTCGCGGGGAAGGACGGCCGAGGCGGTCGCGGCGCTGGAGAGGGCGCTGCGATCGCCGGGCCTCGATCCCTCCGCGCTCCCCGCGATCCACCTCGAGGCGGCGCGGCTGTGCCTCGACGCGGGAGATGTCGCCTCGGCCGCGCGCCACGCGAGGGAGGCGGGCCCGATCCCGTCCGCGGGCCTCCTCCTGCGCCTCGCCGAGGCGCTCCCGGCGAACCCCTACCGGGTCGTCGGGGCGACCTCCGGGGAGATCCCGCTCCGGCTCGAACCCTTCGCCGAGGTCGCCGCGGGGCTGGGGGGAGGCGTCGAGGCGCGCCTCGTCGTCGACACGGCCGCCTCGGTCTGCGTGCTCGCCCGCAGCGTCGCGGGACGCGCCGGCATCCGCTCGCTCGGCGAGGAGGAGGCGCTCGACCTCTTCGGCGGAAAGACCGCCGCCGGGCTCGGGACGATCCCCGAGATCTCGATCGGGGAGGCGCGCGTCCGGGATGTCCCGGTCCTCCTCGTCGACGACGAGGTGCTCTCCTTCCGGTTCGGGGACCTCCTCTCCTCCGTCCGCGCGGAGGGGGTGATCGGCCTCGGCCTCCTGCGGAGGTTCCGGACGACCCTCGAGTTCGAGCGCGGGGCGATCCGGCTCGATCCGCCCGGGATGGATCCTCCCTCCGGGGCGATCGACGCCCGGGTCGTGGGAGGGGGACTCCTCCTCTCGGGGGGCGCGAACGGGGTCGGGGGGCTCCCCTTCCTCCTCGACAGCGGGACGAACCGGTCTTCCCTCACCTCCCTCGGGGCGGACGCGATCGCGGACCGGGTCCGCGTCGTCGCCGCTCCCGGCGGCGGCGGGACTGTGGGAGGAGGGGTGACCTTCCTCCGGCGCGCGCTCGGCGTCCGCTTCGAGTTCGGACGGTGGATCGTCGATCCGCTCGACGTCCCGATCGTCGGCGAGGGGCGGGAGACGGGGATCGTGCGGGCCGGGGTGATCGGGCTCGACGTCCTGCGCGCGTTCCGCGTGGTCCTCGAGCCGGGGGCGGGGTGGGCACTCGTCGAGAGGGGGGACGCGGGGAACTGAGGCCGAGTCAGTTCCCGCCCCCTCCGGTGTAGACGACGGGGAAGGTCGAGCGCTTGAGGAAGAGGAGGGCGAAGCAGGTGTTCGGCGTCTCCGGCGACCAGCCCTGGGCGGGCCAGGATCCGTCTGGCCTCTGGTCGCGCAGGAGGAACTCCGCCCCTTCGCGGTACCAGTCGTGCGAACCGAGGTAGCGCCCT
>CBRGOK010000429.1:0-4083 GCA_967798035.1 uncultured bacterium | reverse complement strand
GGACGCAGGCGGATCCCGGGATTCGACACCGACGGGTTCTGGCGCGGCGCCCTCGTCACGGCGCTCGCGGCCACCAGGGGGAGCCAGCTCGCCCGGACGGGGCGTCGCGAGGAGGCCTTCCTCGCCGGCCTCGTCCAGGACATCGGGGTGTTCGCCCTCTCCGCGGCGCTCGGGGAGCCCTATGTGCTCCTCCTCCGCGAGGCCGAAGCGGAGGGGCTGGAGCTCGCCTCGCTCGAGACGTCGAGGTTCGGCCTCCACCACGGCCAGGTGGCGGCGGCGATCCTCGAATCGCGGAGCTTCCCCTCCGAGATCCTCGCCGCGATTCGCTGCCACCCCGAGGGGCCCACGAAACGGCCCCCGCGCACCCACGCCGACCGCCTCGCCGCCTGCCTCTACGTCGGGGAGGCTGCCCGCCGCGCGCTGCGCAAGCCCGACATGGCCACTCTTGCGGAATTGCGCACCCGGGCGGCGAAGACTCTCGGGCTCGCCGGGAACGAGGTGTCCGACGTCCTCCAGCATGTCCAGACGAACATGGACAGCGCGGCCGAGCTGCTCGCCCTCCCGATCGGGTCCCCGACCGACCTCCCCGAGAACCACCGCCAGGCCCAGGACCTCCTCGTCCGCGCCTCGGCCGAATCTCGGTAGGACCTCGGGCGCAGCTGGCAGGGCGCCGGCGGCGGTTCGTGGGCCCCGCTCTTGACGTTCGACCGGGGACTCCCCGACCCTGCGGCGGAGGACCGATTCCCCCTGGTCCTCGCGCAACCTGGAAACCTGAATTCAGAAGTCCGTACTCGGCAAGCAGTTCCAAGCCGGCGGTTTCGCCTTTCGGTTTTCTCGGGCGCCTCGAGTGCCGCTCGTCGCCTCAGGTCGCACGCGGCCTTAAGGATGAGGAGCGGGGCAGGAAGCTCCATGGAGCCCCCCGCCGAGGTTTCCACGGGCACCCCGGACGGGCAGGATGTCCCGCCTAAGAAATGAGATGAGCGCGACTTCTCGACCCGCACGAAACAGGCGTCCGGACCTCGGGTGGATCCGCCGGCGCGCGGCGCTGCTGCCCGCGCTGCTCGCCGCGCTCGGGCCGGCGGCGTGCAGCCTCGGCCCCACCACCGTCGCGCGCGACCGCTTCGACTACAGCGGATCGATCTCCGACTCCTGGAAGCGCCAGACGCTCCTCAACATCGTCAAGATGCGCTACCTCGACCCGCCCATCTTCGTGGACGTCGGGCAGATCGTGGCGGGCTACTCGATGGAGACCGCCGTCAGCGGCGGCGCCAGCTTCCCGGAGACCAACACGTTCGGCGGCAACACGTTCTCGCTGGGCGCCGCCGCCCGGTTCGTCGACCGGCCGACGGTCACCTACACGCCGCTCACCGGCACCAAGTTCATCCGGGCCCTGATGCGGCCCCTGCCGCCGGACGCGGTGTTCTCCACGATCCAGGCGGGCTGGGCCGCGGATGGCGTCCTCTTCGCGGCGGTCGGCGCGATGAACGGTCTCAAGAACCAGGAGACGTCCGTCTCCGGGGTCTCCCCGCCGGACCCCGACTTCCTCCGCGTGCTGGAACTGATGCGGAAGATCCAGCTCTCCGGCACGGTGGGGATGCGCGTCAAGCTGGACCCGTCGAAGCAGGAGACGTCCGTCCTGACGTTCCGGACGAAAGACCTGACGGAGCAGCAGCTCGCCGACTCGCGGGAGCTGCGCCGGTTGCTCGGACTGGATCCGGAGGCGAGCGAGTTCACGCTCGCCTTCGGCGCGACCGCGAGCGGCCCCGGGGAACTCGCCGTCCTCACCCGCTCGATCCTCCACATCATGCAGACGATGGCGGTCGAGGTGGACGTGCCGGAGGAGGACGTGAAGGAGGGACGCGCGACCCCCGGCCGGGAGCCGGCCGCCGAGGGCTCCCCCCGGGCGCGCCTCGTGCAGATCCACAGCTCGGAGGGGAAGCCGGGCGACGCGTTCGTGGCGGTCCCCTACCGCAACCAGTGGTTCTGGATCGACGACCGCGACCTCCGGACCAAGCGCGCGTTCGCGTTCATGATGCTCCTCTTCACGTTGGCGGAGAGCGGCGAGAAGGAGACCCCGCCCGTGATCACGATCCCGGCGCAGTAGGATCCGCGCCGGTGAGATTCCTCCTCGGCGTCCACGACCACCAGCCCCTCGGCAACTTCGACGAGGTGATCGGCCGGCTCACGGAGGAGGCCTACCTCCCCTTCCTGCGGGAGGCGCAGATGTGCGCGCCGCTTCGCCTCACCGTCCACGTGAGCGGCCCGCTCCTCGAGTGGTGGGAGCGCCACGACGGCCGGCCCCTCGAGCTCCTCGCGCGCATGGCGGAGGCGGGGCGCGCGGAGTTCCTCCTCTCGGGATGGAGCGAACCCATCCTCGCCGCGATCCCCTCGGAGGACCGCCGCGGCCAGGTCGCCCGGATGCGGGAGCGCATCGAGCGGCGGTTCGGGACGAAGCCGACGGGTCTCTGGCTCACCGAGCGCGTCTTCGACTCGGCGATCCTCCCCGACCTCGCGGCGGAGGGGGTCGAGTACCTCCTCGTCGACGACCGCCACTTCCTCGCGGCGGGGTTCGAGCCCCGCGACCTCGACGGCCCGTACGTGACCGAGGAGTCGGGCCGGCGGATCGCGCTCTTCCCGATCTCGCAGCGACTGCGCTACCTGATCCCCTTCCGCCCGGTCGAGGAGCTGAAGCGCGAGGTCCTCGCCGCGCGCGAGGAGGGGCGAGGGATGCTCGTCTACGCCGACGACGGGGAGAAGTTCGGCGGATGGCCCGGCACGCAGGAGTGGGTCTACGGGAAGGGCTGGCTTCGGGACTTCCTCCGGGCCGTGGAGGATCTGGCGCGGAGCGGGATCGAGTTCGACACCTTCGGCGGCGCGCTGAAGGCCGCGGGGACGAAGGGCCTCGCCTACCTGCCGACCGCCTCCTACGCGGAGATGGAGGAGTGGACCCTTCCGCCGGGGAAGGCGAGGGCGCTTCGAGGCGCCCGCGAGCGCGCCGAACGGGAGGGAGCCGACGGCGCCTTCCTCCGCGGCAGCCACTGGAAGCACTTCCTCGTCCGGTATCCCGAGTCGAACCTCCTCCACAAGAAGGCGCTCGCCGTCTCGCGCGCCTTTCACGAGCGCGGCGTCCGGGACGAGGCGGCGCTCGGCGACCTCTACGGCGCGCAGGGGAACGACCCGTACTGGCACGGAGTGTTCGGCGGGCTGTACCTCCCCCACCTCCGCGGGGCGGCGTGGACCTCGCTCGCCCGGGCGGAGGCGTTCCTCCGGAGGGGCGAGGGGCTGTCGGTCGAGCGAGGCGACCTCGACCTCGACGGGAAGGAGGAGGTCTGGGTCCATTCCTCCTCGATCAGCGCGGTCCTCGCGCCAGCGCGCGGGGGATCGATCGTCGATTTCACGACCTTCGACCCGCCCCACAACTGGGCGGCGGCGCTCGCGCGGCGCCCGGAGGCCTATCACGGCGAGCCCGGGGAGGGACGGGAGGCCGGGCACGAGGGGATCGCGACGATCCACGACGCGGAGTCGCGGCGGTCGGGTCGCACGCCCTACGACGCGGGGATGCGCTCCCTCTTTGTCGATCGGTTCCCCGGCCCGGGCGCGACGCCGGAGGCGTTCGAGGCGGGGAACCTCGACGATCGGGGCGATTTCGCGGGGGCGGCCTACGGCTTCGAGACCCGTCCGGACGGGGCGACTCTCCTCCGGGAGGGGACGGTCGCGGGCGCGCGGGCCCGCGTGGAGAAGATCTACCGGTTCGGGGACGGAGCCGCCCTCGAGGTCCGGTGGCGGGTCGAGGGGGCGGAGGCGTTCGCGACCGAGGCGACCTTCTTCCCCGCCTTCCTCGCGCGCGGCCGCGGCTGGATGCGCGCGGAGGGGAGGGAGGCGCCGTGGGGGGAACCGCGCGATCTGGGGTCGATCGCGCGCCTCGAATTCGTCGAGGGGTCGTTCGGGGTGCGCCTCGTCAACCGGTTCGCCCCCCCCGCCCCCCTAAGGACCATACCCGTCCACACCCACACCCCCACCGACATCAAATACTCAGCCCAGGTGGGCGGTAACGGTCGCATCACATCTCCTCGATCTCGATTT
>CBRGOK010000428.1:0-4085 GCA_967798035.1 uncultured bacterium | reverse complement strand
GCGCGGAGAAGAAGGAGCGGGTGAAGGAGTCGTGCGTGCTGGCGCTGGGCCTGCTCACGGACCCCAAGAGCCCGCACTACAACGAGGTCGTGAAGGTCCTGGAACACACGCTCCTCGAAGCCCCCGAGCAGACGCAGGACTTCGCGGCGATCGCGCTGGGCTTCACCGGCGGGGACGACGCGGTGAAGGCGCTGCGCCGCTCGCTCTTCAAGGGCAAGACGATCGTGAAGCCCTGGGTGGGCCTCTCGCTGGGCGTGCTGGCGTACCGGGACCGGACCTCGAAGCGGCCCGAGAAGATCAAGGACCTCGAGGGGATCGTCGAGGACCTGACGAAGGCGATGAAGGAGGAGAAGGTCGGTGAGCACGCCTCCGCCTACGCCCTCGCCCTCGGGCTCGCGGCCGACACCCGCGCGCGCGAGGACATGACGAAGAAGCTCGGGGACATCAGCGACCCCGAGTCGCGCGGCTACTTCTGCCTCGGCCTCGGCCTCCTCGGCGACCAGGAGTCGAGGGAGCTCCTCCACAAGGAGGTGAAGGACTCGATCCGCGAGCCTCTCCTCCTGCAGCAGGCGGCGATCGGGCTCGGGCTCCTCTCGGACCAGACGGCGGTGCCCGTGCTCCTCGACATCCTGAAGGCGGCGAAGACCCTGTCCGTGCAGGCGGCGGTGGCGACGGCGCTGGGCTACATCGGCGACCATCGCTCCATCGAGCCGCTGATGGCGATGGCGCAGGACAAGAGCCTGACGGACTTCGCGCGCGGCTTCGCGATCGTGGCGCTGGGGCGGGTGGCCGACAAGGAGCCGCTCCCCTGGAACTCGAAGATCTCCGCGATGGTGAACTACCGGGCCTTCACCCGCACCCTCGTGGGAGCGGGCGGCTCGGCGGGGATCCTCGACATCCTGTAAGGAGCGAGGCCCCTCCGATCGTGAGTCGCGGGGGCCGAGCGTCGGAAGACCTGAATCCCCCGGGGAACCGCCGAGGTTCCCCGGGGTTTGTTTTCTCCCGGCCGGGCCGGGGAGCGCAGGTGCTCCTGCTCGCGGTGGCGATCGCCGGCTGCGCGCAGGAGCGCCGCGCGGTCGCGGCGGTCGACGACGGGGGCGCCGCGCGCGTCCGGGCGCAGGCGAACGCCCGTCTCGAGGCGGGGGATCCCGAGGGCGCGCTCGAGATCCTGGAGGGCTCCGGCCCGGCGTCGACCGAGGACGGGGCGACCGCCCTCCTCCTCGGCCTCGCGACGGAGAGGGCGGCGGAGTCGGGGCGCACGCCCCGGTCGGCCCTCCTCTTCGGGGACGCCGCTTCCCACTTCGAGAACGCCGCGCGCCTCCTCCCCGACGATCCGCGTCCGCTCCTCGGGCTCTCGCGGTCGGCCCTCCGCGAAGGAGAGACGGAGCGGGCCCTCGAGTGGGCCGCCCGGGCGACCTCGCTCGCTGCGGACGCCGGAGTCCGCAGGGAGGCGGCCCGCCTCCGCGCGCTCGCGTTCCTCGAGCGGATCCGCAGCGAGGCCGGATCGGGAGGCGCCCCTCCCTCCGAGGCTCTCGCGAGGGAGGCGACGGAGGCCGTCGCGGCCTACGCCGCGATCCCTCCCGTGGGGGAGGATTCCTTCTCCCTCCAGGCTGAGCTCCACCGGATCCTCGGTCGCTCGGAGCAGGAGCGGGAGTCGCTCCTCCGCGGCATCGAGGCCCACCCCGATTCGACCCTCCTCCACTCCCGCCTGATCGAGGCGCACCGCACGCGGGAGGAGCGGTCCGCCCTCCTCCGCCGCTACGAGTCCCTCGCCGCGAAGCGCCCGGAGGATGCCGTGATCGCCTGGTATCTCGGCCGCGCGACCGAGTCCGTGGGGGACGCGGCGCGCGGGGAGGAGCGGTGGGAGGAGGCCGAAGGGCTCTACTCGAAGGCGACGGCGGCCTACGAGCGGAGCGCCCACCTCGAGCCCGGCTTCCGGGAGACCTCGGAGGAGCGGTCCCGGTTCGTCCTCCTCTCCCGCGGCTGGTGCGCGTACGGCCTGGGTCGCTACGCGGAGGCGGGGGACCGCTTCGCCGAGGCGATCGAGAGGCGGCCCGATCGGCGCCACGCCCCAGACGCCTTCGGCCGCTCCGCGAAGGACGGCGTCGATCTCGCGGCGCTGCGGCTGATGGAGAAGAGCGAGCTGGTCGCGGGGGAGGCGCTCCTCGCCCGGGCGAGCGCCGCCGCGTCGGAGCTCGACTGGTGGACGAACCTCGGCTACTTCCGCTGGGAGCTGGGGCAGAGGCGGGAGGCCGACGGGGACGCGCCGGGCGCGAAGGCGACGTTCGAGGCCGCCCTCGCCTCCCACGAGAAGGCGCGGGAGCTCGCCCCGGAGGACCCTGCCGCGCTCAACGACTGCGTCCTCATCCTCTACTACCACCTCAAGCGCGAGGACGACCGGTCGGAGAAGTACCTCCACAGCGCGATCGCGTTCGGGGAGAAGGCGCTGAAGGGCAACGGCCTCGACGCGAAGAACCGGCGCCTGTGGGAAGAGGCGACCGGGAACGCCTATCAGAACCTCGGGATCCTCCACTACGAGAAGAAGCGCGACCTCGCCGGCGCGAAGCGGTTCCTCGAGAAGAGCCTCGAGTACTACCCGTACTCGCGAGCGAGGGTTCGCTGGCTCCTCGCCCGGATCGAGCGGGAAAACGGACCCGTCGCGGCCCCCGCCTCCGGTCCCGCGAGGTGACGAAATGGGAGCAGGGCGTTTCGATTTCGTAACGCGAGAGGCCCCCTCCCTGGGCCCCTATGGAATCCCCGACTTGATCCCCCCTCCCGGCAGAGCCGATGGTGCTCTCGCCGATGGCTGGAGTCTCTTTTGCAGTGTGGAGAGCGTCGTGGCATCCTACGGCCTCGCCTGCCTCCCCTTCGGCCGCGGAACTGTGCCCGCCAAGAACGAGGTGATTCGATGATCGACCTCCTCCTGCTCGTCGCCCCCCTGTCGCTGGCCCCCCCGTCGATGGGTGGACCTCCGGTGCTCGTCGAGCCCGGCCGCGCCTGGACCTACGAAGCGACGATCGCCGTCGGCGGGCCCCCTGTCCTCGTCGAGCCGGGGCGGGCCTGGACCTACGAGGCCACGGTCGCCGTGGGCGGGCCTCCCGTCCTGGTGGAGCCGGGGCGCGCGTGGACGTACGAGGCGACCGTCGCCGTCGGCGGGCCCCCCGTGCTCGTCGAGCCGGGGCGCGCCTGGACCTACGAGGCGACCGTCGCGCTCGGCGGCCCCCCGGTCCTCGTCGAGCCGGGCAGGGCCTGGACCTACGAGGCGACCGTCGCGGCCGGCGGACCTCCGGTCCTCGTCGAGCCCGGTCGCGCTTGGGCGTACGAGGCGAAGGTGAAGGCCGGCGGGCCTCCCGTCCTCGTCGAGCCGGGTCGGGCCTGGAACTACGAGGCGAGCGTCGCCGTCGGCGGGCCCCCCGTCCTCGTCGAGCCCGGTCGCGCCTGTACATACGAGGGGGTCGTCGCCGCCGGCGGACCTCCGGTCCTCGTCGAGCCGGGCCGCGCGTGGACCTACGAGGCGCTCGTCTCCCTGGGCGGGCCGCCCGTCCTGGTCGAGCCGGGCCGGTCCTGGAACTACGAGGCGAACGTGAAGGCCGGCGGGCCCCCCGTCCTCGTCGAGCCCGGCCGCGCCTGGGCGTACGAGGGGAAGGCGGGCGCCGGCTGCCCCTCGGCGAAGCCGGTCCGCGTCTCCTACGTCGTCCTGCCCGCCTCCGAGGAGGGCTCGGACGTGAGCGTCCTGCGGAAGATCGAGGCACCGAAGTCGGCCAAGGCGTGCGAGGGGGAGAAGTCCTCGTGCCACGGGGACGTCGCCCTCCTGCACCTGCGGTCCGACTACATCCAGAAGGGGGTCGAGCCGATGGCGAAGGCGAAGGCGCCGAACGCCGAGTACTTCGACTTCGCCCCCATCCCGCCGGCCTACGCGAAGGTCCTCGTCGGCGCCAAGCGCGAGGACACCGTGAAGATCTCGGTCCCCTCCTTCACCTTCGCCCCGGGCCGCGTCTGGACGGCGACCACCTCCGACGACGGCGGGACCCTCGAGGTCGTCTGCGCGGCGAAGTCCCTCCCCGCGACGGCCGAGAACTGCGCGG
>CBRGOK010000427.1:0-4095 GCA_967798035.1 uncultured bacterium | reverse complement strand
ACCCCCGCCGGGTAGCCGATCTCGCGGAAGCGCCCTCCCCCCAGGTTCTCGAACAGCCGCTTCCGCTCGTCCCCGTGGAGGCCCCGTCCGCCCGGGTCGAAGAGGATCCCCTCCTCGAGGTGCTCCTCCCACCCGGCGATCACGCCCCCCCAGAAGTCGAGGCGAGCCTCCCCCGACCCCGCGAGGAGGCCGTTGGGGGCGAAGAGGTCGAGGTCCCCGTCGGCGTCCGCGTCGAGGAAATCGGAGGACCAGCCCCATCCCGCGCGGGTCACCCCCTCCTCCTCGCTGTCGTCCGCGAAGCGGCCCCGGCCGTCGTTGCGCAGGAGCGTGTTCCCGCGGGCCATCTTGAGGAGCATCCGCTGCGAGAAGCCGCGGAAGATCCGTCCGAGGAGGGGGAGCGGCAGGTCGGGGTCCTTGAACAGGAACCCGTAGGAGCAGTGGATGTTCGAGACGTAGAGGTCGAGATCCCCGTCCCCCTCGACGTCCCCGACGCCGACCCCCATCCCGAAGCCGACGTCCTCCGCCCCCGCCTCGCGCGTCGTCTCGACGAAGCGGCCGTCGCCCCGGTTCATGAAGAGGGCATTCCGGCCGAAGTCGTTCGCCACGTAGAGGTCGGGGGAGCCCTCGCCGTCGAGGTCGGCGAAGGCGCAGGCGAGGCTCCACCCCTCCTCGCCCACGCCCGCCCCCGCGGTCCCCTCCTCGAAGGTCCCGTCCCCCTGGTTCAGGTAGAGCGAGTTCGGCTCGCCGTTCCGCGCCGCGAAGGGGGGATCGGGGAGGGCCCCGGCGTAGTCCCCCGAGCGGCAGACGTAGAGGTCGAGGTCGCCGTCGCGGTCGACGTCGGCGAAGGCGGCGGAGGTTGCGCGTCCTTCGACACGGAGCCGAGCCCCCGCGGTCGCGTCCGCGAACCGCCCCCCCTCGTTGCGGAAGAGGCGGGCGGGCGCGAAGTGGTCGAGCGCGACGAGGTCGGGTCTCCCATCCCCGTCGACGTCGGCGGAGGCGACGCCGTTGCCCGTCGCCAGGCCGAGGCCCGCGGCCTCGGTCCGCTCGGCGAAGGTCCCGTCGCCCCGGTTGCGGTAGAGCACGCTCGCCACGCCGTCCGCGCAGAAGAGGTCCGTCCAGCCGTCCCCGTCGTAGTCGAGGGCCGCCGCCCCGGAGGCGGGGGACTCGCCCCGCACGATGCGGTTCGACCCGGCGGCCCGCGCGGAGGGGCGGTGGCGGTCAAGGAGCCTCGCGGCCTCGGTGACGTCCTCGAACCAGGGCGAGGCGAGGGCGGCCTCGCTCCTCCCGGTCTCGCGCTGCGAGGCGAGGTCGAGCCGGCCGTCGAGGGCGGACCGGCGCAGCTCGATCTCGAAGGTCTGCTCGCGCGTGGCGCGCGATCCGTCGGGCCGCGAGATCCCGGAGGTCACGCGGGCTCGCGCGGGGATCGGGGCGAGGCGGGCGTCGGCGTCGAGCAGCTCGACCTCGGTCCATTCGATCCTCTCCCCCGGCGACGCGCCGAGGCGGGCGGCCTCCCCCTTCCACGCCCCCGCCGCCGCGTCGACCTCCCGGACGATCTCGAGCCGCGAGAGGTAGCGCTCGCGGGAGGCGCAGGAGACCGCCCCGAGGGCGGCGAGGAATCCGGGAAGGGAGCGCACGGGAGGGGTCCTCGACGAGCCGGGAATCCTAGCCGCCCCTCCGCGGCCTCCGGAGCGTTCGCCCGCTTCGACCCGTTCGCGGCGAGGCCTAGAATCCCCGCTCCCCCCCGAGGATCTTGCGCCTCACCCCGATCGGCGTCCTGCTCCCGCTCCTCGGCGGCTGCGCGTCGACGAAGTGGGACGAGGCGGAGCTGCGGCGGATCAACGCCATCGACGCCGCCTTCGCGCGGGAGCTCCCCCGGAGGGTCGTCGAGAAGGACGTCGGCGGGCTGCGCGCGATGCACGGGCCGGAGGCGGCGGCGTCCTCGCCGATCCTGCGGGTCGTCGAGTCCTTCCAGACGGTCGAGGACGCGCGGCTCTGGATCCGCGACCGGATCCTCGACCGGGAGGGCCCGGAGCGCTCGACCCTCGTCTCGATCCTCCGCGTCTGCGGCCTCCAGCCCGGCGGCACGCGCGCGACCGTCGAGATCCCGCTCGAGATGGACGTGGGGGAGGAGCTCGGGCGCTGGACGATCCTCCGGATCCGCTCCGGAGCCGGGCGAGAGTGGCGCTCCCCCGCGGCCCACTTCGCGGACGTGACCGAGGCGTCCGGGCTCCTCCCCGCCGGCGCGCCGATGGCGGCGCCTCCCCCCGGCACGGCCGAGGCGGGGCGGTTCACGCTCGGCGTGGGAGGCGCGGTGATCGACTTCGACGAGGACGGCCTCGAGGACCTCCTCCTCGGAACGTCGCGAGGCGTCGAATTGTGGCGCAACCTCGGCGGCCTGCGCTTCGCGAAGGTCGAGGGGTGGACGCCGCTCCCCGAGGACGGGACGCTCGCCACGGGCGTCTGCGCCGCCGACCTCGACAACGACGGGAGGGTCGACGCCGTCGTCGGCCGGTTCGGCGCGACGCCCCGGCTCCTCCGCAACGAGGGGAACGGGACGTTCGCGGACGTGACGGCCCGCGCGAACCTCCCCCGCCTCGGGCATCCGACCTCGATCGCCGCGGGGGACTACGACCGCGACGGGGACCTCGACCTCTACGTCGGGTGCCTCGGGAACTTCCTCGAGGCCTCCCCCTGGCCGCTCCACAACGCGAGGAACGGCGAGAGGAACCGGCTGCTCCGGAACGAGGGGTTCTTCCGCTTCACGGACGTCTCGGAAGCGGCGGGGCTCGCCGACTCTCGCTGGACCCACGCGGTCGCCTGGGCCGACCTCGACCTCGACGGCTGGCCCGACCTGTACGTCGCGAACGACTTCTCGACGAACGCCCTCTACCGCAACCTCCGCGACGGGACCTTCGAGGACGTCGCGCAGGATCTCGGGGCCGAGAACCGGGGCAACGGCATGGGGGTCGACCTCGGCGACCTCGACGGCGACCTGCGCCCCGACGTCTACGTTTCGGAGATGTACTCCCCCGTCGCGTGGATGGCGACCTCTCCGGGCTGGCCGCTGCCGGTCCCCTGGTACATGCGATGGGAGCGGATCCGGCCCCTCGTCGTGCGCTCCTTCCGCGAGATGCTCTCGGGAAACGCCCTGATCCTCCAGCAGCCGGACGGCACCTTCCGGCTGCAGCCCGAGGAGCGCGGGGGGCGGATCGCGGGGTGGGCGTGGGGCTGCAACCTCCTCGACGCGGACAACGACGGCGACCTCGACGTCTACGTCGCGAACGGCCAGTACTCCGGGGACACGCCCGACATCGGGGCCTGGCTCTTCGAGTCGGTCGGCACCCTCGAGCAGCAGATGCGGGGCTTCGCCACCGGCGACCTCCACCTCCTCGCGACCGCGGCCGGCCTCGACGGCGAGAGGCTGCGCCGCGAGGGGAAGCGCGTCACGCTCCACGGCGGGGAGCGCAAGCCCCTCTTCCTCAACGACGGGGCCGGCCAGCTCGTCGACGCGGGGTACAACTTCGGGGTCGACCGGCCCGAGGACGGGCGCGCGGTCCTCGTCCTCGACGCCGACAACGACGGGCGCCTCGACCTCTTCCTCCGGAACTGGATGGCCCCCCCCGTCCTCCTCCACAACCGCACCCCCCCCCGCCACTGGCTCGCCGTCCGCCTCGTCGGGACCGCCTCCAACCGCCAGGGGATCGGCGCCAAGGTCTTCGTCCGCTCGGGAGAGCGCCGCCAGGTCCGCGAGGCGCGCGCGGGGTCGGGGTACCTCAGCTCCTCGAGCCCCCTCCTCCACTTCGGCCTCGACCGCGCCACCTGCGTGGAGGAGCTGGAGATCGTCTGGCCCTCCGGGCGGACCCAGGTCTTGCGCGATCTCCCCGTCGACCGGAAGGTGACGGTGACCGAGGGGGCGGAGCCCGCCTCGGCCGAGTGAGGACCCCCCCATGAATGCGCTCCTCCTTCTCGTCGCGGCGCAGGCCCCGAAGGCGGCTCCCCTCCCGACCCTCGAGGAGGTCCGCCGGGGGATCGACCGCGGGACGGCGCTCCTCCTCCGGGAGCAGAACAAGGACGGCTCCTGGGGGGGACCGCGGA
>CBRGOK010000426.1:0-4096 GCA_967798035.1 uncultured bacterium | reverse complement strand
CGACGTTGGGCGAGGTCGTCTCCCATTCCCCCTACGATATGTTGAGCCTCGCCCGCCCGGGCGCGGAGCGCGCGCGGCTGCTCCGGGAGGGCCTCGAGCGGCTCGCCGCGCTCGAGAGGGAGGCGGAGGAGGCGAGGTTCTTCCGAATCCGGGGGGCGTTCCTCTCCGCGAAGGACTCGGCGGCGAAGCTCGCCGAGGCCTACCGCGGCAGCGAGCCGGGCGACCGCGCGGCGGCCCTCCTCGCCCGGATCGAGGAGGACGCGCGGGCGTACGAGACGGAGGTCGCGGCGCGGGACAAGGAGCGCCGGGACCGGGTCGCGGACGAACTCGACAAGCTCGGGATGAAGACGCTCTCGTCCCTGGTCCGGGGCGGGTGGGCGTGGCGACCGGGCTCGGCATCGACAGGGGGACGAGGGGGGGCCGGCTCCTCGCGGGCGGGGGTATGGGGGGGGTCTTCCGCGTGACCCGATTCGCGGAGACCCCGCGCGCGCCGGGCTCGCGCGGGCCCGAGGCGCTGAGCCAGGCGGTCGAGGGGGCGCGCCTCAAGGGGAAGGGCGCGCGCGTCGGCCTCACCGGCCGGGACCTCATCTTCCGGTACCTCCAGGTCCCCCCGGTGCCCGAGTGGCAGCTGCGCAACCTGATGAAGATCGAGGTCGAGGGGCTCTCCGGGCAGCCGGGGGGGGAGGTGGCGGCCGACTTCAATCTCCTCCCCGTCCCGCGCGGGCTGGGGGGGGAGGACACCGTCCTCCTCGTCGTCGCCCGCTCCGCCTCCCTCGAGGAGATCCTCGCGGCGATCGGGAAGAGCGGCCTGGGCGCGGGCTCCTTCACGCCGAACGCGCTCGCCCTCTACGCGGCCTACCTCCACGGCGGGGCCGAGCCGAAGGGGTGGACGCTGCTCGCGAACCTCGGCGACGAGAACACCGACGTCGCCCTCGTGAACGGCGCGGAGCTGGCCTTCGCACGCAACCTCGCGGGGGGAGGGTCGGCCTTCACGAAGGCGATCGCCGACCGCTTCAACGTCTCCCCGGAGAAGGCCGAGCGCCTGAAGGTCGAGCTCGGGACCGTCGATCCGGGGGCGAAGGACCGGTACGCGTCGAGCCAGGAGGAGAAGGTCAGCCACGCCGCCCAGGCCGCGGCGGGGCAGATCCACGAGCTCCTGAAGTCGGTGCCGATGCTCGCCCGCACCCAGGCGAAGCTCGCCGAGGCGAAGATCGAGCGCGTCCTCCTCTGCGGAGGAGGGGCGAAGCTGCGCGGCCTCCCGGAGTACCTCACCGCCTCCCTCAGCGTCCCCGTGGAGACCTTCGCCCCCCTCGAGGCGTTCGACGCCTCGGGCCTCCCGGGTGAAGAGGCCGCGGCCCTGGAGGCGAGCGGGCCCGCCGCGGTCTGCGCCCTCGGCCTCGCCCTCCTCGGCGCCACCCCGGAGGCCTACTCTCTCGAGATCCTCCCGGAGTCGGTCCGCAAGCGCCGGGAGTTCGCCCGCGGGGGCGCCTTCGCGGTGGCCGCCGCGGCCCTGGCGGGGATCTTCCTGGTCGGGGATTTCGTCTTCACCTGGAAGCAGTCCTCCACGAAGGTGGGGGACGCGGAGCGCCTCGTGTCGGAAGGGCGGCGGCGCGAGAAGGCGAACGCGGACACGGAGGAGGTCCTCGCCCAGGCCGAGGCGCTCTCGAAGAAGGGGCGCATCCTCGAGGATCGCGCGCAGGCGGGGGCGGGCCTCGTGCGGGCCCACGCGCTCCTCCAGCGCCACCTCCCCCCCGACCTCTGGCTCACGAAGATCGCGCTCGAGCGCAAGGCCGACCCCGTCCTGAAGACGGGGGACGAGCCGCGCCCGATCGTCGTCGTCGAGGGGCAGGGGCGCGAGGGGGCGGCCGGGATCGAGGGGACCTTCGGGCTCCTCGCGCAGGCCCTCGAGGGGGAGAAGGTCGCCGTGAAGAGCGTCGCGGGAAGGGGGAGGGGGAGCGGTCCGGGGGGGAGCGCCTTCCAGTTCACCCTCGAGCTCAACCTCTTCCCGGAGGGGGAGTGACGTGGACGCCGCCGCCTTCCTCCAGCAGAACCGGAAGTTCCTCATCGGGGCGTGCCTCGGGGCGGTCGTCTTCCTCGTCGGCCGCACCGTGACGGCCCGGACGGTCGGCGACTCCCTCGAGACGGCCCAGCGCGACATCCGCCGGGAGGGGAACAAGCTCAAGGAGGCGCGGTACGGCGCGAAGGAGCTCGCGAAGGCGAAGGAGGCCCGCGACGGCGTCGCCGCCGGCTTCGAGGCGCTGCGGGCGCGGGTGGAGTTCGTGCCGAACCCCCGCTTCGTGCTGCCGGAGGGAACCTCCTCCGCGACCACCTTCTACCTCGACGCCGCGGCGAAGGCCCGCGAGGACCTCCGCGCGAAGGCGGCCCGGGCCGACGTCGACTTCGACGAGCGCCTCGGCATCCCGCCCCTCTCCCCGGCGTCGAAGGAGGAGATCCGACGGACGCTGCGCGCCCTCGACCTCGCCCACCGCCTCGTCGAGCGGGGGATCGAGGCGAAGGTGCGGCGCATCGAGGAGATCCGCGGGGTCGAGGCGCGCGTCCGCCGCAAAGGGGGGGAGAAGGGGAGCGGAGGCTTCCTCGAGGAGATCCGCGTCTCGGTCAAGGTGACCGGACCCGCCGCCTCCGTCGCCCGGTTCCTCGAGGAGACGCAGCGGGGGGAGCGGATCCTCCCCCTCGGCGGTGCCGCGGCCCTCGTCCGCTCGCCGGAGCGCGAGGGGGAGGTCGTCGCGACGGTGGAGTTCGCGAGCCTCGAGGTCCATCCGGAGCGAGAGCCGTAGGGGACGATGAAGGTCAATCGCGAGCAGGGCCTCTTCCTCCTCACCCTCGCCTTCCTCGGCTGGCTCTCCCAAGGCTTCTTCGACGATTCGGGGACCGTGAGGGTCGGAACAGCGAAGGGGCGCGACCTCCCCGCGCGCCCGGCCCTCGACCCGGCCCGCTCCGCCGTGGGGAAGGGGGGGTACGCCCTCGAGGGGAGGAGTCCGTTCGCGCCGCCGCGCGACACGCGACCGCTCCCTCCTCTCCCCCTCGATCCTCCGCCGCTCGACGCGCCCCCGGTCCTCGCTCCCCCGGGCTCCCCCTCGACGGCGACGAAGCGCTTCGGCCAGTTCTATCGGATCGCCTACGCCCCGATGCCGGAGGCGGCGCCGGCGGACCCGAACTTCAACGGGGGGGCCCCGCCGGACCCTCCCCCGGCGAGCGCGCCCGCCGACCCGCCGGTCGAGGACCGCCGCGCGCGCGCGGAGGGCTTGAAGAAGCAGTACGACTGGATCCGCGCGGGCCTCGGCTACGACTTCGGGTACATCGTCAACCCCGACCGCTACCGGCTGCGGGAGACGGCGCGGGCCGCCGAGCCGCTGCGCTTCGTCCCCTACGGCCCCGCGAAGAACCGGCAGATCTCCTCGGAGCTCCAGGTCTCGCGCGACCGGGGCGGGCAGCCCCTCGAGTTCGGGTTCGCCGACACGCTCGCCAACCGGATCGAGCAGCGCTTCGTCGAGCTGCGCTACACCTCCGGCGGGATCCCCGAGCTCCTCGAGTTCGCGGAGTGGTGCCTCGACAAGGGGATCGAGGAGAGCAAGGCCTTCGCGCGCGCGGAGCATGTCTACCGCGAGGTGATCCGCCTCGATCCGGGCGATCCCGCGGGCCCGCTCGGCCTCGGCCGCCTCCTCGAGCGGGCCTTCCGGCTCGAGCAAGCCTGGGCGCACTACCAGGAGATGGCGCAGGGGCCCTTCAAGCAGCGCGCGATGCCGCGCGTCCGCCTCGGCGTCCTCGCGGCGAGGCTCGGGCTCCCGGAGCGGGCCGAGCAGGAGTTCCGCGAGGCGGTCCGCCTCGAGTCCGCCGTCCCGGAGGCGCACGAGGCCTTCGGCGAGTTCCTCCTCGCGCGGGGTCGTGTCGAGGAGGCGCTCCCCGAGTGCGAGGCGGCGCTCCGGCTCGAGCCGTCCGCCGCGTCCGCGCGGGCGAGGATCCGCTGCCTCCTCGGCCGCGCGCGGCTCGCCGCCGGCGATCCCGAGGGGGGGATGCGGGCCTTCGACCAGGCGCTGGAGGCGGTTTCCGGTGACCCCGCGGCGCTCGCGGGGAAAGC
>CBRGOK010000425.1:0-4100 GCA_967798035.1 uncultured bacterium | reverse complement strand
GAAGAAGGAGGGATCTGCGCCGAGGCGTCGACAAAGGCGCCCGCGCCGTCGTTAAGGAGGAGGCGGAGGCCGGTCGAACCGCCCGCGACAGCGACGTCGAGGTCGCCGTCCCCGTCGACGTCGCCGAAGGCGCCTCCGGAGGGGTAGGCGGACCCCACCGGCAGCGGCGCGGGGGCCTGCGAGAAGACGCCGGCGCCGTCGTTGAGGAGGATTCCGCTCGGACCGGATCCGCCCGTGTCATTGACGAGGAGGGCGTCAAGGTCGCCGTCTCCGTCGACGTCACCCAGGGCGAGCCCGCGCGTCGAGTCGAGGAGCTGCGGCAGGTTTCCCGTGGCGTCCGTGAAGCGACCCGAGCCGGCGTTCAACAGGAGCCGGTTCTGCTGCCCGGTCGAGGAGAAGAAGACCGACGGCTGGTCGTAGCCGAGGAAGAAGTCGACGTCCCCGTCCCCGTCGACGTCGCCCGCCGCAATGGCGTGGGCGGCGGCGCTCGGCTCCCACGGGAGCATCCGGTGGAGGTCGGCGAATCGCGCAGGCTGTGCTGAGACCGATGACGCCAGGCTCGCGACGAGCCCGGCGGCCGCGAAGGAAGAGCGAGGGAGGGGCATCGTTCTTCTCCTCCTCACAGGTTCGTGAAGGTCGTCGTCTCGAGGTTCGTCAGTCTCGCGGGACCGACGACCACCGCTTGCCAGTAGAGGCTCTGCCCGCCGAGTGCGGGAACCGCCGGCACCTGGTACGTGATCGCCACATGTCCCTGCGCGTCGAGGAGACCACCGAACTGCGGCATGAGCGTCGCGAGGTCGAGGCGGACCACGCCGAGCGGCGGGATCGGCGTGTTCCCCGTCCCGGCCGCGGCAACAAGGAACCAGGCGCCCCATGCAGGTCCGTGAACGTCGAACGTGAGGGGCTTCCCGACCCGCGGGAGCGCGCGCCACGCGAGATGTCGAGTGAGGTTGGAGAGGACCCGCACCCTTGCCGAATCGGCGAGGACGAGGTCCGGATCGCCGTCGCCGTCGAGGTCGCCCGGGGCGAGACTCGTGGCGCTGCACCAGCCGACCGGGAGGCCCGCCGACGCGTCGGAGAAGGCGCCCGAGCCGTCGTTCAGGTAGAGCTGAGGGAGAGGGAAGGCGGCGATCCAGGCGTCGAGGTCCCCGTCGCCGTCGGCGTCGAGGAGAGCGGCCGGTCCCGCGAGCCCGGTCTCGACGGGGAGCTGGCCCGTCGCGTCGGAGAAGGCACCGGCCCCGTCGTTGAGGTAGAGGCGGTCCTGAGAGAACCCCTGGGCGCCCGCGCCGTTGGCGAGGTAGGCGTCGAGGTCGCCGTCGGCATCCAGATCTCCCAGCGCCACGCCCACCGTACTGTTGAGGAGCACGGGGAGCTGCGCGCTCGCGTCGGAGAAGAGTCCCGACCCGTCGTTGAGGTAGAGGCGGGACGGTGCCGCGGGGCAGGGCACGGAGAGACAGAAGCCGGGGCCGCCCGCGAAGACGTCGAGGTCGCCGTCCCCGTCGACGTCGCCGATCGCGAAGTCGCTCGTCAGCGGCGAGTCCGGCGGGAACGCCCCCACCTCGAAGGTGAACGCGCCGGGGCCGGCGTTCCTCACAAGGACGACGTTGTTGGATGGCGATCCGGAGTAGGTGCCCGACAGCACGGCATCGAGATCCCCGTCTCCGTCCATGTCCCGGAAGGCCGCCCCGGACGGAAAGGCTACGTCGCCCTGGAACTGGCTCGTCGCGTCCGCGAAGGACGCCGCCCCCGTGTTGACGTAGAACCGGCGGGAGCCGGAACCCAAACCGGGGATTCCCAGGACCAGCGCGTCGAGGTCGCCGTCCCCGTCCGCGTCTCCGAGGGCGACCTCTTCCGCGCCGATCGACCCGGGAGGCTGGACCGCGGCCAATTGGAGAAGGCCGGTTCCATCGTTCAGGAGGACCCGACTCGGTCCCCCGCTGATGCTGAACCCGGCTCCCGAGGAGAAGGCGTCGAGGTCTCCGTCCCCGTCGAGGTCGCCCAGGGCGACCGCTGCCACGTTCGTGGGCGTGGGAGATACCTGGCCGGTCGAGTCTCGGAGCGCCCCGGCCCCGTCGTTCAGGTAGACCTGGTTCGTCTGGCCTTCCAAGTGGATGTTGCCGACGACCCCGTCGAGGTCTCCGTCTCCGTCGAGGTCGCCCAGGGCGACGCCGAACGTCGTAGATGGCGGAGCGTCGAGGGACGTGGGGACGCTCGAGAAGCCCCCCGCGCCGTCGTTCAGGGCGACGAGGTTCTGGCCGAGATTCTGGAAGAACTTCCCGCTGCTCCCCTGAGTTCCGACGAGAGCGTCGAGATCCCCGTCCCCCTCGAGGTCGCCGAGGGCGAGGGAGGTTGCCCGGGCTGCGACCGGAAGCGTCGTCTGCGTGAAGACCGCGGCGCCGTCGTTCTCGACCACGGCGAGAGGCACGGCGAAAACTCCGAGGGGAAAAACGACCGCGAATCCGCCGATGAGCCCGTCGAGATCCCCGTCCGCGTCGAGGTCCCCCAAGGCGAGGGCCCGCGTGGGAGAGGTGGGCGGAGGGACCTGACCCGAGGCGTTCGAGAAGAAGCCCGCGCCGTTGTTCAGGTACAGGAGGCCGGGCCCGAGGAGGTCGAGGTCCCCATCTCCATCCAGGTCGCCGAAAGCGAGAGCCGTGGGGGCGCTCGGGTTCGCGGGGAGGAGGAACGTCACATCGGCGAAGACGGTCCCGCCGTCGTTGCGGTAGAGCCGGTGCTGCTCGCTCGAGTTCGCCGAGAGCACGTCCAGATCCCCGTCCCCGTCGACGTCCCCGAGGAGCACCTTCGCCGTGAAGTTCGAGAAGAACGAAGGGAACGGGGTCGCCGACGAGGAGAAGACGCCCGACCCGTCGTTGATGTAGAGCCGCTCCTGACCGTCGTTCGCGAAGAGCAGGTCGAGGTCTCCGTCCCCGTCGAGGTCCCCAACGGCGACGTCGTTGGTGTCGTCGACGACGGGGGGAAGGTTCCCGGCCGCGAGGGCCAGGCGCCCGAGGCCGTCGTTCAGGAAGATCCGGTCCCGCAGGCCGGGGATCGGGGATAAGCCGGCCTTCACACCGAACACGGAGTCGAGATCGCCGTCGCCGTCGAGGTCGCCGAGCGCGACGCCGGTCGTCCAGGAGCCCGCTTCCCAGGAGAGCAGGCGGTGCAGGTCGTCGAAGCGCGGCGCCTGCGCGGGGACCGGCGCGGCAAGGACGGCAGCCCACACTGCGGCCGCCGGGAGAGAGCGCGGTCCGGACATCGCCGTCGCTCCTTTCGAGGCAGGACCCGCGGCGCGAACCCGCGGGCTCGAGGCGGAGACGAGTCTAGCGCGGGTCCGGAGGGTGGAAAGGGCGGGAAGGGCGGGGGTCCGGCGTCAGACGACGGGGGGGGACCCGCGCCGGAGGAAGAGGAGCAGGGTCAGCAAGACGGAGAAGCCGGTCGCCGACGCCCCGACGCGGAGAAGGAAGGGCTCGTAGGCGAACTCGATCTCGTGGTTCCCCTCGGGGACGAGGACGGCGCGGAGTGCGTGGTCGGCGACCCAGAGCCTCTCGGACGCCCCGTCCACGCGGACGCGCCAGCCATCGTGGTAGGCGTCGGCGAGCACGACGAACCCAGGGGCGCCCATCTTCGCGCGGAGCCGCACGCGGTTGGGCTCGTAGGCAACGACCTCGACCTCGCTCCCGGCCATGTCCGTCTTCTGCCAGTCGGTCGGTTCCTCGAGGACGACGGTGCTTGGATCGAACGCCGGAGAACCGAGGAACTGCAGCGCGACCTCCGGACTCCGGGCGACGACGACGTCCTTCGCGACGAACGCGCGCGGCATCGCTCGCAGGTTCTCGTAGATCGCGACCTCGCCGTCGTGGGCGAGCCGCCAGCGTGCGGGGTCGAGGCCCTGCTTCTCGGGCAGGATCGCGTACTTCACGCCGAGGAGATCGAGGAGGGGCGAGCCGGGACGGTCGAAGTAGCGGATCTCCTTCAGGAAGAATCGCCCGTTCGGATCGCCGGAGAGGAGCGAGACGAGGGCGCGGTAGCGTTCCAGTTCGACCGAGTCGTAGCCGGAGGCCGAGGCGAGGCCGTAGGCGAGGTGGGTGTTGGGCGGGAGGACG
>CBRGOK010000424.1:0-4103 GCA_967798035.1 uncultured bacterium | reverse complement strand
CGAGCCCGAAGGTCATCGGCCAGATGCTCGAGCGGCGCGCCCAGTTGATGAGCCAGTCGATGCGGGTCGTCAGGACGTTCTCGTCGAGGCGGTGCTCCAGGACTCCCATGGCCGCTGCTCCCTTATAGGTCCCGGCTCAGGACCGCGGGGTCCCGTGGGAGGGGGCGGCGCCGGCGCCGACGGGCGCCGCCGGCCTCGTGGACGACTCGACCGCGGCGGGCGGCCCCGTCACGACGGGAGGGGCCCCCGCGGGATCCGGGAAGGCCCGGAAGCCCGGCGTGGGGGTCGGGGAGGGCCGGTACGCCCTCGCCGAGTAGGTCTTCACCCAGTCGAGGTCCCCCTTCGCCCACACGTAGGCGAGGCCGAGGAACAGGACCCCGACGAAGAGGACCCCCTCGACGAACGCCATCCCGCCGATCCGGTCATCGGCGAAGGCGCTCTTGAGGACCACCGCCCAGGGGAAGAGGAAGGCGATCTCCACGCCGAACACGATGTAGACGAGGGCGACCGTGTAGTAGCGGATGTCGAAGTTGACCCAGGCGTCCCCGATCGGGTCCTCCCCGCACTCGTAGGGGGTCTTCTGCTCCGGCGTCGGGAGGCTCGGGCGGACGAGGGAGCCGAGCGCCATGTTGACGAACACGAAGCCGATCCCGACGGCGAGGAAGACGAGGACGTTCGCGTAGTCGAAGTACATGGCCCGGCGCCCGCACCTTCCCGGAGCCTTCCGGAGTCCCCACCCGGGAGCGGGGCGGACCGATTCTGCCCGAGCCGCCCCCCCCGTACCAGGATCCAGACCCGCCGCGGCGACCCCCTCGACCCCCGAAGGGAGCGGCCCCTCCCGCCCCCCGGAAGGGAGCCGGCGCTCACCTCGCCTCCGTCGCGTCCGCCTCCGCGGGACGGGCCTCGGTCCTCGCCGCGACCGCCGGGGGAGCACCCGGTCCCGGCGGCGCGGTCGAGACGCGGTCGCGCCCGGCGGCCTTCGCCGCGTAGAGCGCCGCGTCCGCCCGGCACAGGAGCGCCTCGTGGGACTCCCCCTCTCCCGAGAGGGTCGCCACGCCCGCGCTCACCGACAGCCGGAGGCCGCGGTAGGTCTCCGCCTCGTCCTTCGAGAACCCGAGGAACGCGAGGCGGATCCGCTCCGCGACCGCCGTCGCCCGCTCGACGTCCGCCCCGGGGAGGAGGATGACGAACTCCTCGCCCCCGTACCGCCCGACGACGTCCCCGCGCCGCAGGTGCTCGCGCAGGAGCGCGCCGAACCGCCGCAGCAGGTCGTCGCCGACCGCGTGCCCGAGGGTGTCGTTGACGCGCTTGAAGTGGTCGAGGTCGAGCATGACGACGGCGAGAGGGCGGCGGGTGAGGAGGGCCCGCTCGTGCTCCTTCGCGAGGACCTCCATCAGGCGCCGCCGGTTGAACACCCCCGTCAGCGCGTCGGTGACGGCCATCGACCGGACCGCCTGGACGAGCCGGTAGTTCTCGAGGAGGAGGCCCGTCTCGAGGGCGAGGGGGCCGAGGAGCGCCGCGTCGCGCTCCTCGATCCCCCGTCCCGACTCCGCGCGGTCGACGGCGACCGCGCAGCATCCCTCGGGGCCCGCGGAGACCGGGGCGAGGACGAGGGCGTCCGCCCCGAGCAGCTGGAAGAGGGGCTCGAAGCCGTGGGGTCCGCCCCGCTCGATCCGGGCCGCCTTGCGCGCCGCGGCGAGGGGGGCGCGGAGCCCCGGGATCGTCCGCCCCTCGACCCCCGCGGCGGCTCCGGTCGTCGAGAGCGCGCGCCGGACGGTCGCCTCCTCCTTCCCGTCCGCCGCCACGAGGAAGGCCCGGTCGAAGCCGAGCGTCGCGACGATCTCGCACAGGAGCGCCTCCGCGGGGTCCCGCTCGCCGAGCCGCGCCTGGACGTTGAGCATCGCGGCGTTGAGGGTCCGGAGCGACCGGATCGAGGCCTCGAGCTCGTAGACCATCCTCGAGAGGGCCGCGTTCGCCCGCGCGATCGTTCGATGGATTCCGGGGGTGCGCTCCCCGCTGTCGCCGAACTGGGCGGAGAGGCGGCCGACCTCGTCGCGGACCGCCTCGAGGAGCTCCTTCTCGTCGTGGGTCGCGAGGAGCTCCGCGACGACCGGCTCCCGCTCCGGGGGCTTCGCCGCCACGAGGGGGGAGAATCCGGCGTGCCAGGCGAGGAAGTCGGCCGCCCGGAGGATCGGGGCGAGGGGGCCGCCCGCCGCGCCGTTCCCGTGGACCCCGCCGAGGGTCGCCCGCAGGTCGCTCGGGAACGACCATGCGGCCGCGACCCGCAGCGCGGCCTCGTCGTGGTCGATCCCCAGCCGCGCGCGCTCGATCGATGCGAGGGAGCCCGCCGGCCGCGTCCCGGCCTGCCGCAGGACGGCGGCGTAGGCCTTCGGATCGTGCCCGTCGAGGGCGAGGATCCCGATGTCGTGGAGGAGGCCCGCGAGGTGGGCCTCGTCCGGATCCCGGCCGATCGCCTTCGCGAGGAGCCGCGCCGCTGCCGCCGTCGCCACGCGGTGGCGCCAGAACCGGGCGAGATCGCCCCCGCTCCCGTCCTTCCCCTCCGCGCCGACGGAGACTCCGAGGACGATCGGCCGGAGCCCGCGCGTCCCGAGGATCGTCGCCGCGTGCACGAGGTCGGCGACCTCGACCGAGAGTCCCTCCCCCGGAGCGTTCACCGCCCGCAGGACGGAGGCCGCGAGGGCGGGATCGCAGGCGACGAGCGAGGCGAGCTCCTGGGGCCGCGCCCTCTCGTCGAGCCCCAGCTCGAGCAACCGGACGACGACGAAGGACGGCGTCGGCAGGAAGTCGACCTGCAGCCGGGGCTTGCGGGCGGAACGGGTCGCCATGGGAAGGGGTCGGACGAGGCTGTTTCGGCATCGGAGCGGGGGGGCGTTGAGGGGAGCGGTCGGGATCCGCGGCTCGACGCGACAGGTCGCGAGATCCCGGTGTCCCTTCCGGGTTGTGCGTCCCCATCGGCCCACTATCATCCCGCCGTCGAGACCGGGCCGCTCGCGGCATGGCGATAACCTTTTCCCCGATCCTCCTTTCCGCGACGGCCGTCCTCGTCGCCCCGCTGCCCGCCCAGCTCCCCTCGAGCCTTCCGGCGCAGAGCGAGCGGATCGTCTCCTACCGGATCGAGGCGACCCTCGATCCGGAGGCGAGGACGGTGCGGGGCCAGGAGCGGGTCACCTGGCGCAACGCCTCCCCCGTGCCAGTGGGCGACCTCTGGTTCCACCTCTACCTGAACGCCTACAAGAACGACCGGTCCACGCTGATGCGCGAGCGCGGGAGGACCGACGAGGAGGACCTCGGGAAGAAGGAGTGGGGCTGGATCGACGTCGAGGGGATCCAGACGGAGCAGGGGGAGGAACTCCAGAGGACCCGGACCTCCTTCCAGCGCCCCGACGACGGGAACTCCGACGACGAGACGGTGATCCGCGTCGAGCTCCCCGCCCCGGTGCCGCCGCAGGGATCGGTCACGGTCGAGGTGACGTGGACGGCCCGCTTCCCCGAGGGGCTCGGCGCCCGCAACCAGACGCGCCGGGGCTACTTCCTCGGCGTCCAGTGGTTCCCGAAGCTCGGCGTCCACGAGGAGATCCGGGAGCGGGGGAAGCGGACCGGCCGATGGGGGTGGAACTGCCACCAGTTCCACGCCTCGAGCGAGTTCTACGCCGACTTCGGGACGTACGACGTCCGGCTGACGCTCCCCGTGGCGTACCGGGGGAAGGTCGGGGCGACGGGACGGACGGTCGGAGGGCCCACGCAGTCGCAGGACGGCCGGACCATCACGTACGAATTCCAGGCGGAGGACGTCCACGACTTCGCCTGGGTGGGCGATCCGGCGGCCCTCGTCGCGCGCCCGGTCTTCGATCCCGAGACGTACCGGGGGCGCGACAGGGCGGAGGAGGAGAGGCTCGCGAGGCTCTTCGGCCGCACGAAGGCGGAGATGGCGCTCACGCCGGTCGACGTGACCCTCTTCCTGCAGCCGGAGCACCACGAGCAGGAGGAGCGCCACCTCCAGGCGGTCTTCTCGGCGATCTACTGGTTCGGCCTCTGGTACGGCCGCTACCCCTACCCGAACCTCACCGTGGTCGATCCCCCCT
>CBRGOK010000423.1:0-4105 GCA_967798035.1 uncultured bacterium | reverse complement strand
CGACGCTCCCCGGCGTCCGGGAGGCGGAGGTCTCCGGCGAGATCGACCGCGTGTCGGTCGAGGTCGCGCGCCTGGTGGCGAGGCTCGACGCGGCGGCGGCGGTTCTCTCGGGGAAGCCGCTCGCCGCCGGCAAGGCCGGGCGCGGCGCCCCCGCCGAGGCCGGGCGCCGCTAGGCGCCGGCGCGCGGGGCCGTGCGAAGGTTCCGCCGGTGCCTGCGCGCCTTCGCCCGACACAAGGGCGAACTCTTTGCCGGCGCCGGCTGCCTCGTCGTCGCGAGCGCCCTCGACGTCGGGATCCCGCTCCTCGTCGCCAGGGGCCTGAACCGCCTCGAGGCGGCCGTCCGGGCGGCCGAGCCCGCCGCCGTTTCCCGCGACTTCCTCCTCTTCACGGTCGGCGCGATCGTCCTCGGGAGCGCGCTCAAGGGGATCTTCCGCTACGGCCAGCGCTACCTCCTGATCGGCGTCTCCAGGAAGGTCGAGGCGGACTTGAAGCGCGACCTCTTCGCGCACCTGACGAGCCTCTCGCCGCGCTTCTTCGCCGCGAGCCGCACGGGGGACCTCCTCTCCCGCGCGACGGGGGACCTCGAGGCGGTCCGGCTCTTCCTCGGCCCGGGATCGATGTACGCGGCCTCGACCCTCCTCCTCGTCCCCGCGGCGCTCGCCGCGATGGTCCACTTCTACCCCCTCCTCACGGGGCTCGTCCTCCTCCCCCTCGGCGCGCTCGCCTTCTCCATGAAGGCGATCATGCCGACCCTCAATCGACGCAGCGAGTCGGTCCAGGCCGCGCTCGCGGAGATCAGCGAGCGGGCGCAGGAGAACTTCTCGGGAGTCCGGGTCGTTAAGGGTCTCGCGCGGGAGGATTGGGAGACCGCTCGATTCGCCTCCTCCTCGGACCTCTACCGGCGCCACCAGCTCGGCCTCGGGAAGGCCCGCGCCCTCAATCACACCCTCCTCTACGCCTCGAAGGACGTGGCCTTCCTCCTGATCCTGGGCGTGGGGGGCCTCGGCCTCCTGCGCGGATCCTTCCCCGTCGGCGGGATCTACCTCTTCCTCGACTACGTGAACCGCCTCTTCTGGCCGCTCATCGCCCTCGGCTGGATGGCGGGGATGTACCACCGCGCGGCGGCGGGGATGGACCGGGCCGAGGAGATCTTCGCCATCCGCCCCGAGGTGGAGGACCCCAGCGAGCCCGCCGCGATCGATTCGATCCGGGGCGGGGTCGAGTTCCGCGACCTCTCCTTCGCCTACGACGGGGAGCCGGCCCTGAAGGGGATCCGCCTGCGCGCCGAGCCGGGCCAGGTGATCGGCATCGCGGGGAGGATCGGCTCCGGGAAGACGACCCTCGTCTCGCTCCTCGGCCGGCTCTTCCCCGTCCCCGACGGGACGGTCTTCCTCGACGGGACCGACCTCAACCGGATCCCCCTGCGGCGCCTGCGGGAGTCGATCGGCTTCGTCCCGCAGGACTCCTTCCTCTTCTCCGAGACGATCCGCGAGAACCTCGCCTTCGGGTTCGACGACCTCCCTCCCCGCGAGGCGGTCGCGCGCGCGGCGGAGGCCGCCGCTCTCGGCCCCGACCTCGCCTCGCTCCCCGAGGGTCTCGACACGCTCCTCGGAGAACGGGGCGTGACCCTCTCGGGCGGCCAGCGCCAGCGCGTCGCGATCGGGCGCGCCCTCCTCAAGGACCCCCGGATCCTCGTCCTCGACGACGCCCTCTCCGCCGTCGACACGGAGACGGAGGCGGCGATCCTCGAGAGACTGCGCCGGGGCGCGCGCGGGCGGACGGTCTTCCTCGTCGCGCAGCGCCTCTCCGCCGTCGAGTTCGCCGACCGGATCGTCGTCCTCGACGCCGGGAGGATCGTCGAGGAGGGGACGCACGCGGAGCTCCTCCTCAAGGAGGGGTGGTACGCCCGCACCTGGCGGCGCCAGCGGGTCGAGGGGGAGCTCGAGAGCCTGCGATGAGCGGGGATCGGGACGACGCCTTCGAGGACTCCTCGGCCGGGCGGCTCTTCGACGCCCGCCTCGTCCGCCGCCTCCTCCCCTTCGCCCGCCCCCACCGCCGCCCCCTCCTCGCGGCGATCGCCGCTCTCTTCGGCCTCGTCGCCGCCGAGCTCGCCGCCCCGTATCTCGTCCGCCTCGCCGTCGACGGCCCGATCTCCCGGGGCGACTCGCGGGGCTTCCTCTCCGTCGCGGGGCTCTTCGCCGTGGTCGTCGTCGTCGCGGCGGCGCTGAGGACCGCCGAGGGGATCGCGATGAACCGCGCGGGGCAGGGGATCATCCGGGACCTCCGCGTCTCCCTCTTCGCCCACCTCCAGCGGCTCCACGTCGGCTTCTACGACCGGACCTCCGTCGGCCGGCTCGTCACCCGCGTCACGAGCGACGTCGAGAACCTCTCCGAGATCTTCACGAGCGGCGTCGCGATGGTCCTCTACGACGCGACGAAGGTCCTCGGCGCGGCGGCGATCCTCTTCTGGATCGAGCCGCGGCTCGCCGCGCTCGCGATCGGGCTCACGCCGCTCCTCCTCGGCGTCTCCCTCTGGTTCCGAAAGCGCGCCCGCTTCAGCCACCGCGAGGTCCGCCGGACGATCGGGCGGCTCAACGCCTACCTCCAGGAGGCGATCGGAGGGATCCGGGTCATCCAGATGTTCGGGCGGGAGGAGAAGGTGCAGCGCCGCTTCGGGGGGCTCCTCCAGGATTACCTCCGGGCGAACCTCCTCGCCGCCTTCCACTTCGCCCTCTTCTTCCCGCTGATCGACCAGGCGGTCTCCCTGATCTGGGGGACCTCCTTCCTCGCCGGGGGAAACGCCGTCCTCGACGGGCGCCTGACGATCGGCGCCTTCCTCCAGTTCTGGCTCACCCTCGAGGTGTTCGCCGGGCCGATCCGCGAGATCGGGGAGAAATGGAACGTCCTCCAAGCGGCGATGGCCTCCGCCGAGCGGATCGTCCGTATCCTCGACACGGTGCCGGCCGTCCTCCCTCCCGCCCGGCCGAAACGACCGGAACGGCTCGCCGGCGCGATCGAGTTCCGCGGCGTGACCTTCTCCTACGACGGGGAGCGCCCTGTCCTCCATGGCGTCTCCTTCTCCGTGCGCCCCGGAGAGACGGTCGCGATCGTCGGGGCGACGGGGGCGGGGAAGTCGACGGTCCTCTCGCTGCTGCTCCGGCTCTACGACCCGCAGGAGGGGGCGGTCCTCGTCGACGGGATCGACGTCCGCGAGTGGGAACCCACGGAACTGCGATCGCGGATCGGCCTCGTCCTCCAGGACGTCTTCCTCTTCGCGGGGACCGTGCGCGAGAACCTCGCGCTGGGCCGCCCCTCCGCCTCCGAGGATCGGCTCCGCGCCGCCGTCGCCGCCGTCGGGGCGGACGAGTTCCTCGCGCGCCGTGCCGGGGGCCTCGACGCCGCGGTCGCCGAGCGGGGCGTCACCTTCTCCTCCGGCGAGCGCCAGCTCCTCGCCTTCGCGCGCGCTCTCGCCGGCGACCCCGCGATCGTCGTCCTCGACGAGGCGACGGCGAACGTCGACACGGAGACCGAGCGGCGCATCCAGCAGGGGATCCGGGAGCTCCTCCGGGGGCGGACCTCGCTCGTCGTCGCCCACCGCCTCTCGACCATCCGGGAGGCGCAGAGGATCCTCGTCTTCCACCACGGCGCGATCCGCGAGAGCGGCACGCACGAGGAGCTCCTCGCGACGGGCGGGATCTACGCGCGCCTCTACCGGCTGCAGTTCGGCGCGGTCTCGTAGGGACGCGCGGATACCCGGCCCGCCTCTCCGTATCCCCGCCTTTCGCCGTCCCGCTCCCTGTTCCCCTGGCCGACCGTCGGCGGAATGAACCGCCGACCGAGGAGAGACCCATGCGACACCTCCGGACGTTCCTCGCGATTTGCCTCGCCGCCTCCCTCCCCCTCGGCGCCCGCGCCTCCGACGTCGTCGTCCCCTCCCCGTGGGCGGTGGCGCAGGGGCCCGAGAACAACTCCTACCCGTTCGGATTCTTCTCGCCGGGAGGCGCCGGGCGCTACCAGCAGGTCTACGCCGCCTCCGACTTCCTCGCCTCCGGGGTCGCCTTCCCGGTCGCGATCACGGCGCTCGCCTTCCGTCCCGGCCAGATGA